>NZ_JBIAGU010000012.1:0-257449 GCF_042869935.1 Kitasatospora sp. NPDC006697 | reverse complement strand
ACACGGACCCGACCGCCACGAGATCCTGGAATCGAGTCCGTGCTACCTCGATCAAAGCCGGACAGTTGGGGGGAATCCCCTATCGAACACCCTCTTACAGCTCCTGCTTGACCCGGGTGATCATGTCCAGGCTCCGCCGAGGGCTCAAGGCGGTTGATCGCAACGAGTCGAACGTTAGCGTATACACGTCGGTCTCCTCCTCGGTCTCCATGTAGAGCGTCCCGGCTCGATGCTCCACGCACACGACGTCCGAGAAGGCCGGAGTGGGGAAGCTGAAGAGCACGAACGAGCCGTTGACACCCGCGTGGGCACCCGCGCTGAACGGCAGTACCTGCACTTCGACGTTCGGATGCTCGGCCAGGGCCTCCAGGTGTTCGAGCTGGCGCCGCATCACGGCGTCGCCGCCGACCTTCGTCCTCAGTGCGGCCTCGCCCTCGATCACGCAGATACGCGGTGGCCGGTCCGCCGACAGGATCTCCTGGCGTCGCATGCGGACCGAAACCAGCTCGTCGATGCGTTCCTTCGGGAACATTGCGGGCGACGCCTTCAGGAGGCCGCGTGCGTAGTCCGCGGTCTGCAACAGACCGGCGATGGCCAACGGCTCGAAGGACCTGATGTAGTCCGCCGTCTCCTCGTAGTCGACGTAGTCCACGTACGAAGGGACCGTCAGCCCCACCTTCTGCGTCCACCCGCGCTCGTTGCTCCGCCGCGCGAGGCTGACCACCTCCTCTATGTACGTCTCGTCCCGCGCCCCGTAGAAGTGCAGCAGATCGCGCACTTCGCCGAGCGAGATGCCGAGGCGGGCGTTCTCGACGCGGCTGATCTTCGATCGGTGGCAGCCGATCCGCTCGGCGGCCTCGTCGGGTGTCCTGCCGGCCTCCTCCCTGAGTTTGATCAGGACGGTGGCCAGGCTGCGTGAGTTCCTCGCCGGCGTCGGGAGCGGCGAACTCTACTTGTGTGCAGCTGAGTTGGTGCTGAGCGAGCTGGTGGCGAACGCGGTCCTGCATGGCGGACCGGGGGGCGGACAGTTCGGTGAACTGCTCTTCGTGCGGCTGGAACTCCGCGCGGAACTGCTGGTCATCGAGGTCCACGACGCGAGTGCCCGGACGCCGACGGTCCGCGATGCGACCGCGTGCGAGGAGTCCGGGCGAGGCCTTTACCTGGTCGAACAGTTGGCCGTCGACTGGGGTAGCAGGCCGCGTGACGGGATCGGAAAGTCGGTCTGGGCGCGCATCGGGCCGTCGGCGCACTGTGGTGCGGTGTGAGCGCGCTTCCGCCGAAGGAGGCGCGCGGGTGGATGGCCGCGCTGGTCATCCGCTGGACTCGGGAGCCAGGAACTCCCGGGCGCCCCTGAGCCTGGTGCGGAGCTTTCCCTGACTGGTGCGGCCGTCGAGCCGGACGTCGAGCGCGCCGGGCGAGGGGCTGAGCGCCCGTAGGCCGGACGGGAGCCGGGCGGCGTCGAGGCCGTCGCGCCGGGCGATGAGGACACCGAGTTCGTGGCGGCTCACGGCGTCGGGCCCGGCGAGGTGGTGGACGCCGGACGCGTCGGGGGAGGCGGCGAGCTCCAGCAGGGCGGCGGCCAGGTCGGCGACGTGCACGGGGCACCGGATGTCGTCGGTGAACAGGACGCCGTCCCGGGCGCCGGCCGCGAGGTCGTGCACCAGGGCGACGTGCTCGGAGCGGCGGTCGCCGATGATGAGGGAGGTGCGGGCGACGGCGGCGGCGGGGTGGACGAGGCGGACGCCGGTCTCGGCGGCGGCCTTCGCCGCGCCGTACGGGGTGACCGGGTCGGGGAGGCCGGACTCGTCGTAGTGCACGCGGGAGCCGGAGAAGACGGCGTCGCTGGAGACGTGGACCAGGTGGGCGCCGTGGCGCGCTGCGGCCTGCGCGAGGCGGATCGGGCCCTCGGCGGTGATGGCCCAATCGGCGCCCCCGCTCGTCGCGTTGACGATGACGCGCGGGGGAGCGGCGGCGAGGAGGGCGTCGATGCGGTCGGCGTCTCGAAGGTCGAGCTGCTGCCAGGAGACTCCGGGGATGCGGCCGGGCGTGGCGGTGGCGAAGGTTGCGGTCACCGGTTCCCCGGACGATGCGGCTCGGCTGGCCAACTCGGTGCCCAGGAAGCCGCTGCCGCCGATGATGAGGATGGTCATAGTGACGACGGTAGGCTCTCCGCGCACCTAGGCTCGGAGGATGGCGAACAGTGAGTTCATCGTGGTGACCACGACCCACGACGGCGAGGACAAGGCCCGTGCCCTCGCCACCAGTGTGGTCCGTGAGCGGTTGGCGGCTTGCGCGCAGGTGTACCCGATCAGTTCGGTGTACTGGTGGGACGGCGAGGTGCAGGCGGAGCCCGAGTGGCGGGTCGACTTCAAGACCCGGGCGGAGCTCGCCGATCGGCTGACGGCGTTCATCGGCGAGCAGCACGGCTATGACACGCCCGAGGTTGTGGGCGTGCCGATCGTGACGGGCAGCGCTCCCTACCTGGAGTGGATCCGCACCGAGACGACCGGCTGACCCTCGCGGCGCTACCGGACCACGGGCCCCCGCCCGGAGCGCCAGTCGTCGATCCGCTTGCGGATGCGCCGGACCGTGGGCAGGGCGTCGATGTCGGCGGGGTCGAACCAGGCGACCTCGTACGACTCGTCGGACACGCGCAACTCGCCGCCGAGGGGACGGGCGAGGAGGCAGATGGAGAACTCCTGCCGGACCTCACCGTCGTCGTAGGCGAAGACGTGACCGGGGTTCGTGTAGGTCCCCACGATGCCGGTGATCTCGATCCTTCCGGCCTGACCGCCGCCTACCTGAGCCACCGGGTCGGCAGCGAGAACGTCGTCACTGTCGAGGTGGACCCGCAGGTCGCGGCGCGAGCCCGAGCCAACCTGGACGGTGCGGGGTTCGGACCCGAGGTCGTGTGCGGTGACGGTACGCAGGGGTGGGCGCCCCGAGCCCCGTACGACCGCGTCTCGGCGACCTGCGCCCTGGCGCAGCCGCGGCAGTCGAAAACGCCCGCCCGCCACTCCACCCGCGCACTACCATCCGGACATGCCGCCAACAGACCGCCTGCTCGCCTTCGTCGCCCTCGCCACCGTGGTGATCCTCATCCCGGGCCCCAGCGTCCTCTTCGTCATGGGCCGCGCCCTCGCGCACGGGCGCCGCACGGCGCTGCTCAGCGTGGTCGGGAACACCTGCGGCTCGCTCCTCCTCGTCCTCGGCATCGCCGCCGGGCTGGGCCCGCTGCTCGCCGGGTCGGCGCTGGCGCTCACCGTGCTGAAGCTCGGCGGGGCGGCCTACCTCGTCTACCTGGGGGTCAAGGCGTACCGCCACCGGGGTTCGCTCACCGCCGCGTTCGAGGCGATGAACCCGGGCGAGCGGAAGGCGGGCAGCTGGGTGCGGATCCTCGGGGAGGGGTTCGTGGTCGGGATCAGCAACCCCAAGACGCTGGTCTTCTACGCCGCCGTCCTCCCGCAGTTCATCGCCCGCGGGCACGGCGCCGCGCCGGTGCCGCTGCAGCTGCTGGCCCTCGGGGTGATCTTCAACCTGATCGCGCTCACCAGCGACTCGGTGTGGGGCCTGGCCTCCTCCGCCGCGCGCTCCTGGTTCGCGCGGTCGCCGCGCCGGCTGCGCGCGGTGGGCGGGGCGGGCGGGATGGCGATGATCGGGCTGGGCGTGGTGGTCGCCACCACGGGGCGCCTGGACTGACGCGGCACCAGCTGACGGCCAGTCACCTCAAGGGCCTGACAAATGTCACGCGCACCCGGTGCCCCCGCACACTGCCCGTCCCCGCCCTCCGGCGGCCACCATTGCCGCCATGACCAAGAAGACCGACCTGAAGCACCCCGCCACCGTCCGTGCCTTCGGCACCGTCCGCACGCTGGTCCTCGCGTACCTCGGGCTCAGCGTCGCCACCCTCGCCGCCATCGTGATCATGCGCAACCACCACACCCAGGTGAACGCCGTCGTCTGGAGCCGGGGCGTCGTCGTGGTGCTCAGCGCGGCCTTCACCCTCTGGCTCACCGGCCGGGCCGCGGACGGGTCGCGCAGAGCGTTCCGCAGACTGCGGATCGTCTCCGCCGTGATGACCCTCGCCATCGTCTACATCGTCACCGCGCAGCCCGGCCTGCCGGTCTGGATGCGGATCGAGCAGGGCGCCTGCGGGCTGGCGCTGCTCGGGGTGGCCGCCGTGGTGAACGGCCGCCATCTGCGCGAGCTGTTCGCCGCACGGTGATCCCCCGCGAGGGCCTGTCGGTGCGGCCGGTTCGGGCGGACGCGTGAACGGCACAGCTACGCCTTCCACCCCGGCTGGGGTGAGGGCGAGTTCGCCGCCGCCCTGGCCGGGGAACCGCACCGGACCGTGGGATCCTGAACCCGCCTACGCCGGGCCCCACGGGAGGAGACCGATGAGCAGCAGCACCACGGCACGGCAGCACTGGTCGCAGGGCTGGCGCCGGATGCTGCTGGCCAACGGGATGCTGGTCTACCCGGGGATCACCGCCGCCTCGGTCTCCCGCCACACACACGGCGCGGCCGCCGTCGCCGCGTACCTGATCGTCGCGGCCTTCGCCGGCTGCTACCTGGCCACCATCGCCGCCCTGGCGCTCGGGCGGCGGCGCAGGGCGCTGGTGCTGCTCTGGGCGCTCGTGCTGCTGTTCGCCGCCGAGGTGCCGTTCACCAGGGCCGACGCGTTCTTCCTGGCCATCGTGGTGGTCTCGGTGCTGGTGGTGGTGAAGCGGGAGTGGACGGCGCGGGCGGTGGCGGGCGGCACGCTGGCCGCGCTGCTGGTGCCCTGGGCGGTGCCCACCTGGCACACCGGGCCGGGCGTCTTCCAGGCGCTGGCGCTGCTCTTCAACTCCCTGGTGGTCTCCGCCTTCGCCGAGATCGCCAGCACCAACGAGCGGCTGCGGGCCGCCCAGGCCGAGGTGGAGCGGCTGGCCCAGGAGGCCGAGCGCAACCGGATCGCCCGGGACCTGCACGACCTGCTCGGGCACTCGCTGACCGCGATCACCGTCAAGTCCCAGCTGGCCCAGCGGCTGGTGCCGCAGGCGCCGGAGCAGGGGCTGGCCGAGATGGCGGCGGTGGAGCAGCTCTCCCGGCAGGCGCTGGCGGACGTCCGGGCGGCGGTGGCCGGGTACCGCGAGGTGACGCTGGCCGGCGAGCTGGCCCGCGGGCGGGAGCTGCTGCGGGCGGCCGGGGTGGCCGCCGATCTGCCGACCGCCACCGACGCGGTGGCGGAGGCCGACCGGGAGCTGTTCGCCTGGGTGCTGCGCGAGGCGGTGACCAACGTGGTGCGGCACGCCCGGGCCAGCCGCTGCACGGTGGTGCTGGCCGCCGGGTCGATCGAGATCCGCGACGACGGCCGCGCCACCCACGAGAACGCCGACGGCAAGGGCCTGACCGGACTGCGGGAGCGGGTCGCCGCGGCCGGCGGCACGGTGCAGGCGGGCCCCCTCCAGCCCCACGGGTGGCACCTGCGCGTGACCACGCGATGAGGAACTGACGAGCGATCACATCATCGCAGCTCGTCGGCCATCTGCCGGTAACTCAAGAGTTGACCAAACGTTATCCGGATCGGCTGAACCCTCGCTACCTTAAGCTCTTCAGCTCATCCGCCCGGCACTGCACGACCGGGCGGGCTCTGGGGGGTTTCACATGTCACCACGGCAGCTCCGCATGCCGCTCTCCGTCCGCCGCCTGACCAGTGGCCTGCTCGGCACCGCCCTGCTCGCGTTCGGCACCGGTGCCCTCACCCTGGGTGCCGCGCCCGCCGCGCGGGCCGACTCCACCACCATCTCCTCCGACACCTACCGGACCGGCTGGGACCAGAACGAGCCCGGCCTGACGCCGGCCCAGGTCGCCTCCTCGGACTTCGGCCAGCAGTTCTCCACCCCGGTGGACGGCCAGGTCTACGCCGCCCCCGTGGTGATCGGCAACACCGTGGTGGTGGCCACCGAGACCAACCACGTCTACGGGGTGAACGCCACCACCGGCGCCGTCCAGTGGACCGACGCCTACGGCGCCCCCTGGCCCGCCTCCGGCCCCACCACCCCGGGTAACACCTGGTCCTGCGGCGACCTGGCCCCCTACATCGGCATCACCTCCACCCCGGTCTACGACCCGGCCAGCGGCTACGTCTTCCTCACCTCCAAGGAGGACGGCGGCCAGTACCACCAGGCGCCGACCTGGAAGATGCACGCGATCGACCCGGCCACCGGCGCCGAGAAGCCCGGCTTCCCGGTGCAGATCGGCGGCTCGCCGAGCAACGACCCGAGCGTGGTCTTCAACCCGGTCGAGGAGGGCCAGCGGCCGGGCCTGCTGCTGATGGGCGGCGTGGTCTACGCGGGCTTCGGCTCGGTCTGCGACCACGGCGCCTGGCGCGGCTACGTGGCCGGCGTCTCCACCGCCGGCGCGCAGACCGCCCTGTGGGCCGACGAGACCGGCACCGCCAACCACGGCGGCGGCATCTGGGCCGGCGGCGGTGGCCTGGTCGGCGACGCCCAGGGCCACATCATCTTCTCCACCGGCAACGGCGTCTCCCCGCCGCCCGGCCCCGGCCACACCCCGCCGAGCACCATGTCCGAGTCGATCATCAGCCTGGGCGTGCAGGCGGACGGCTCGCTCAAGGCCACCGACTTCTTCAGCCCCTCCGACGCCAGCGTGCTGGACACCAACGACCGCGACCTGGGCTCCGGCGGCGTGCTGGCGATCCCGGACGGCTACGGCAACAGCGCCGTGCCGCACCTGGCGGTCGAGGAGGGCAAAGACGGCCGGGTCTTCCTGCTCGACCGGGACAACCTCGGCGGCCACGACCAGGGCGCCAACGGCGGCGACGCCATCGTGCAGACCCTCGGCCCCTACAACGGCTGCTACTGCCACCCGGCGTTCTGGGGCGGCGACACCGGCTACGTCTACTACTCCGGCAACGGCGGCCCGCTGCAGGCCTTCAAGCTGGGCACGGCCGGCAACGGCAGCCCGGCGCTCGCCCTGGTCGGCCGGGGCGCGATCAACTTCGGGTACCTCAGCGAGGGCTCACCGGTGGTCACCTCCACCGGCACCACCCCCGGCTCCTCCACCGTCTGGGTGGAGCGGGCCAACGACATGTACGGCAACGGCGGCACCCTGCTCGCCTACAACGGCACCCCGAACGCCGACGGCTCGCTGACCCTGCTCTGGTCCGGCCCGATCGGCGTCGCGCCCAAGTTCGTCACCCCGGCCACCTCCAACGGCCGGGTCTACATCGGCAGCCGGGACGGCCACCTGCTGGCCTTCGGCCGCCCGGCCGCCTCCGCGCTGACCGGCTCCCCGGTGGCGCTCGGCAACGTCAACGTCGGTGCCTCGGGCACCGGCACGCTGACCGTCACCGCCACCAAGGCGCTCTCCGTCACCGCCGTCAGCACCGCCGCGCCGTTCGCGGTCACCGCGCCGGCCCTGCCGCACCCGATGGCCGTCGGTGACACCCTGTCGATCCCGGTCACCTTCGCCCCGACGGTCGCGGGCGCCACCTCCGGCATCGTCAACCTGGCCACCGACGCCGGCACGGTCGGCTTCTCGGTCACCGGCTCCGGCATGAAGGCCGGCTTCGGCACCGCCCCGTCCTCGGTGAGCTTCGACGACGAGCCGACCGGCGTGCCGGTGGCCACCAGCGTGCAGTTCACCAACACCGGCACCGGCAGCGAGACGATCAGCGCGGTCGGCAGCCCGGCCGCGCCCTGGACCGTCACCGGCGCGCCGGCCGTCGGCACCGTGGTCGCACCGGGCGGTTCGTTCATCGTCAACGTCAGCTACGACCCGACGGTGGCCGGGGACAGCACCGACACCTTCTCGGTGACCTCCACCTCCGGCACCTTCGCGGTGCCGCTGACCGGCCAGGCCGTCACCGGCCAGGGCCACCTGACGATCACCCCGACCACCCTGGCCTTCGGCTCGGTCCCGGTCGGCACCAGCTCGCAGCAGCTCAGCTTCAGCGTCACCGACGACGGCAACATCCCGGTCACGCTGAACAAGGCCAAGGCCCCGGTCGGCACCTTCAGCAGCCCCAACGCCATCGCCGAGGGCACCGTGATCGGCCCCGGCCAGTCCGTCTCGGTCCCGGTGGTCTTCACCCCGGGCGCCGCCGGACCGGCCTCCGACAGCTACGAGATCACCGGCAACACCGGCCAGGGCGACCTCTACGTGCAGCTGAACGGCACCGGCCTGGCCACCCTGCCGGCCCCGCCGACCGGCTGGCGGACCAACGGCTCCACCACCCAGCCGGCCGCCGGCACCCTGCAGCTCACCGCGGCGACCGGCAACCAGTCCGGCTCCGCCTTCTACGGCTCGCCGGTCGCCACCGACGGCCTGACCGCCTCCTTCGCCGCCACCATGAACGGCGGCACCGGCGGTGACGGCATGACCTTCGCCCTGGTCGACGCGGCCAAGGGCAGCGCCACCGGCACCGGCGTGGCCGGCGGCGGCCTCGGCTTCTCCGGCCTGACCGGGCTCAGCGTCGACCTGACCAGCTCCTGGAGCGGCCAGACCGGCATGGGCAACTTCGTCGGCATCGCGGCCGGCCCCGGCAGTGGCCACGACAACCTCACCTACCTGGCCTGGGCCAAGGCGCCCACCAACCTGCGCACCGGCACCCACCAGGTGGCGGTCACGGTGGCCGGCGGCCACGTCAAGGTGTCGCTGGACGGCACCGCGCTGCTGGACTACGTGCCGGCCGCCGGCACCATCCCGGCCAGCGCCTACGCGGGCTTCACCGGCTCCACCGGCGGCTCCAACGACGTGCACACGGTCGGCAACATCGTGATCACCCCGCCCGGCACCGCCACCGGCAGCCCGCAGGCGCTGACCCCGACCCCGACCGCCGTGGCCTTCGGCTCGGCCACCGTCGGCAGCACCGCCACCCAGACGGTGACGCTGACCAACAACGGCACCGCCACCGAGACGGTCACCGGCGCCACCGCCCCGGCCGCCCCGTTCGGCGCCACCCTGCCGGCCAACGGCACCACGGTGCCGGTCGGCGGCACGCTCAGCATCCCGGTCACCTTCACCCCGAGCCTGACGGGCGCTCAGAACAGCACCCTCGCCGTCACCACCACCAGCGGCACGGTCACCGTCTCGCTCTCCGGCACCGGCCAGCCGGCCAGTACCGGCGGCGGCACGCTGCCCGGCTTCACCGACAGCAGCTGGCAGCTGAACGGCACCGCCGTGGACAACGCCGGCACGGTCGCGCTGACCACCGACGGCCAGCACTCCGCCAAGGGATCAGTGGTGAACGCCAAGGCGGTCTCGCCACTGGGCCTGCACGCCACCTTCACCGAGCAGATCAGCGGCACCAGCACCTCGCCCGGTGACGGCCTGACCTTCTCGCTGCTGGACGCCGGGAGCAACGCGCCGACCGCGCTCGGCGGCAACGGCAGCGGGCTCGGCGTCTCCGGTCTGAACGCGGTGGTGACCGGACTGGCGGTGTTCGGCAACTTCGGCGCCAACACCGCCCCGGTGCTCGGCGTCGCGACCGCGAGCAGCGCGGCCGGCGGTTTCACCACCCTGGCCAACAACACGGCGATCCCGGCCCTTCAGGGGTCGAGCCACCAGATCGATATCACCGTCACGACGCAGAGCCACCTCGTCGTGAAGATCGACGGAACGCAGGAACTGGATGTTGCCGTGACCCTGCCGAACAAGGTCCTGGCGGCATTCACCGCCGGTACCGGTGCCTCCACCGACACTTTCGCGATCTCCGCGCCGACGATTTCCTACACCGCCTGATCAGCAATCGACCGGGCCGTTTCGGCCCGGTCAATTCGGCGTGAAAACGTCGCTCCGGCACTGACCGGTAGTCAATAATCATTCCCTGGACCGCGATTCGCCGGTCCGTGCTGGGGGGACCTTTCATGATTTCGGCAGTCATCGTGCTGTGCTCACTCCTGCTCTTCGGCGTGGCCGTGTTCACCCTCTGGTGGATGCTGCACGCCTGGCGCACCCCGGAGACCCTGGCCTCGACCAAGTTCACCGATCCGGACGGAACCGGGGCGCTCTCCTTCTCGCTGCTCGTCCCGGCCCGCCACGAGCAGGCCGTCCTGGAGCGCACCGTGCTGCGCCTCCTGGAGTCCACCCACCCCGACTTCGAGGTCATCGTGATCGTCGGGCACGACGACCCGGAGACCGCCGAGGTGGCCCACAAGCTGGCCGCGCTCCACCCGGAGCAGGTCTTCGTGGTCACCGACACCCATGAGAAGAAGAACAAGCCGAAGGCGCTCAACACGGCCCTGCCCACCTGCCGCGGCGACGTGGTCGGGGTCTTCGACGCCGAGGACCAGGTGCACCCGCACCTGCTCTCGCACGTGGACCACGCCTTCCGGGACACCGGCGCGGACGTGGTGCAGGGCGGCGTGCAGCTGATCAACTTCCACTCCAGCTGGTACAGCCTGCGCAACTGCCTGGAGTACTTCTTCTGGTTCCGCAGCCGGCTGCACCTGCACGCCGCCAAGGGCTTCATCCCGCTCGGCGGCAACACCGTCTTCGTCCGCACCGACCGGCTGCGGGAGAACGACGGCTGGGACGCCAACTGCCTGGCCGAGGACTGCGACCTGGGGGTGCGGCTGTCCAGCCAGGGTGCCAAGGTGGTGGTGGCCTACGACTCCGAGATGGTCACCAAGGAGGAGACCCCGGACTCGGTGGTCTCGCTCTTCAAGCAGCGGACCCGGTGGAACCAGGGCTTCCTGCAGGTCTACCGCAAGCGGGACTGGCGCTCGCTGCCGAGCATGCGGCAGCGGATGCTGGCCCGCTACACCCTGGCCACGCCGTTCGTGCAGGCCTTCTCCGGCCTGCTGATCCTGGTCGGCATCGCGGTGGCGCTGTTCAGCTCGGTGCCCGACCTGGTGGCGATGATCTCGTTCTCCCCGCTGATCCCGATGGTGGCGATGTTCGCCTTCGAGGCCGTGGGGCTGCACGACTTCGGCAAGCAGTACCAGCTGCGGATCCGGTTCCCGCACTATGCCAAGCTGATCATCGGCGGTCCGTTCTACCAGCTCATCCTGGCGGGCGCGGCGATCCGCGCGGTCTGGCGGGAGATGCGCGGGCGCAAGGACTGGGAGCTCACCCGCCACGTCGGCGCCCACCTGGAAGCCGGCAGCGCCTCCTGACGCTCCGCCGGCAGTTCTGAGCAGGCCCGGCCGGGAGGCCGGAAGGGCGGCCCGCCGGGGGCGGCGGCCCGCCGCGGCACCGACGCGCCTGCACGTGCGCCGGTGCCGCCCGCGCACCGAAAAACGGGGAGGAAACACCCTCATGGCGACTGTCGTCGAGACGGTTCTGGAAGAAGAACGGCCGGATCCGGTCACCGCGCCGGCCGGGCCCGACCGGCGCGGCCGGCTGGCCCGGCTGCTCTCGACCCGGCCCGACCTGGTGATCACCCTGCTGCTGGTGGCAGCGGTGGTGCTGGTGCAGGGCCTGAACATCCGCAACTTCCCCACCGTCAGCGACGACGAGGGGACCTACCTGGCCCAGGCCTGGGCGATCCAGCACGGCGAGGGCCTGGCGCACTACAGCTACTGGTACGACCACCCGCCGCTCGGCTGGGTGCAGATCGCCGCGCTCTCCTGGATCCCGGCGCTGCTCTGGCACGGCTCCCTGGTGGTGATGAACGCCCGGGTGATCATGCTGCCGGTCAGCGCGGCCGGCGCCGCGCTCACCTACCTGGTCGCCCGCCGGATCGAACTGCCGCGCTGGGCCGCGGCGCTGGCCACCGTGGTGTTCGGGCTCTCGCCGCTCTCGGTCACCATGCAGCGCGAGATCTACCTGGACAACTTCGCGGTGGTCTGGATGCTCGGCGCCTTCGCCTGCGCGCTCTCCCCGCGCAAGCACCTGTGGCACCACATCGGGGCCGGGCTCTGCGCGGCGATCGCGGTGCTCTCCAAGGAGACCATGCTGATCGCCGCGCCGGGCCTGCTGATGGCGATCTGGCGCGGCACCGACAAGGCCACCCGGAAGTTCTCGCTGGCCGGGTTCGCCATGGCCTTCGGGCTGATCGGCGCCCAGTACCTGCTCTACGCCGTGCTCAAGGGGGAGCTCTTCCCCGGTCCGGACCACAACTCGCTGATCGGCGCGCTGCAGTACCAGCTCGGCCGGGGCGGCTCCGGGAACATCCTGCACACCGGCACCGTCTCCAACCTCACTCTGCACTGGTGGCTGGTCCGCGACCCGCTGCTGATCTACGCCGGGGTGTTCGCCGCGCTGGCCGCGCTCGCCGTGCGCCGGCTGCGCGAGGTGGCGGTGGCGGCCGTGCTGCTGGTCGGCGTCGCCTTTCGGCCGAACGGCTACCTGCCCGCGATGTACGTGATCCAGGTGATCCCGTTCTTCGCGCTGAGCATCGCCGGGGTGGCCGACGCGGCGGTGCGCGGGCTGCTGCGGCTGCCGCTGGGCCGGCTGGCCCGCTTCCACCTCGGGCCGCGCGACCTGGTCGCCGTGCTCGCCATCGCGGTGGCCGGCCTGCTCGCCCCGCAGTGGGAGAACGGCGACGAGACCGCCGACACCGCGCTCTCCAACGACAACTACGTGGCCGCCGCGGACTGGATCCGGGCCAACATCCCCGACCCCGGGCACCAGCGGATCGTGGTCGACGACGCGATGTGGCTCGACACCGTCAAGGACGGATTCCAGCCCGGCCTGGGAGCCATCTGGTTCTACAAGGTGGACCTCGACCCGGCCGTCACCCGCACCCTGCCGAACGGCTGGCGGGACCTCGACTACGTGGTGCTCACCTCGATCATCCGTCAGGACCCCAACGGCCTGCCCACCGTGCGCGCCGCCATCGCGCACTCCACCACCGTCGCCACCTTCGGCACCGGCGACCAGCAGATCACCATCCAGAAGGTCGACCACACCGGGAGCGGGCAGTGACCGCCATCGACGTCCTGTCCGTCTACGCCGATCCGCCGCGCACCGCCGCCGGCCGGCTGCGCACCGCCGTCAGCGACCGGCTGCCGCTGATCGCCGTGCTGCTGGTGCAGTGCGCGCTCGCCTACCGGCTGGCCAACACCGCCTTCGAGGACGAGGCGCTGTACGTCTACGCCGGGCACCGCGAACTCGGCCACCTGCTGCACGGGCTGCCGGTCGGCGACACCTACGCCTCGTTCTTCTCCGGCATCCCGGTGCTCTACCCGGTGGCCGCCGCCGTGGTGGACAACCTGTTCGGCTTCGAGGGCGTGCGGGCGTTCAGCCTGCTGGCGATGCTCGGCGCCACCGCGCTGCTCTGGACCACCACCCGGCGGCTCTACGGCAAGCCGGCCGCCGTGATCGGCACGGTGCTCTTCGCCACCAGCGCGCCCACCCTCTTCCTCGGCCGGCTCGCCACCTACGACGCGCCGGCCGTGCTGCTGCTGGCGCTGGCGCTCTGGTGGACGGTGCGCAGCGCGCACCGCTCGCCGTTCCTGGTGCTGCTCGCCGCGCCGCCGCTGGTGCTGGCCGCCGGCGTCAAGTACGCCGCCGCGCTCTACCTGCCGACCGTGGTGCTGGCGGCCGTGCTCACCGTGCCCGCGCTCGGGCTCTCCTGGTGGCGCGGGGTGCTGCGCGGGGTGCTGCTCGGGGCCGGCACCGGGGCGCTGCTCTTCGCCGGGCTGGACTGGGCCGGGCCCGAGGTCCGGGCCGGGCTCTCGCAGACCACCGTCAACCGGACCACGGGCACCGAGCCGCTGCTGAACATCCTGCGGCTGTCGCTGGTCTGGGGCGGCTGGGTGGCGGCCTTCGCCGTCGTCGGGGTGGGCGTGCTGATCGCCTGCCGGCGCGGCCGGGCGGCGGTGCTGCTCGGCGCGCTGCTCACCGGCACCGCCGCGCTCGCCACCCTCTACCAGGCGCACCTGGGCACCTCGGTCTCGCTGCACAAGCACGTCGGCTTCGGCCTGCTCTTCGCCGCGCCGCTGGCCGGCGCCGGGCTGGCCGCGCTCTCCGGACTGCCGCCGCTGCGCGACTCGCTGCCGGTGCTGCGCCGGGCGGTGCCCGGGGTGGCGATCGGCGTCTGCGCGGTGCTCGCCTACTACGCGGGGGACGCGGCGGGGCCGATGTACGGCTGGCCCGACTCCTCCGGCATGGTGAGCGCGCTGCGGCCGCTGGTCCACCCCGGCCAGGACCGCTACCTGGTGGAGGAGGACGAGGTGCCCCGCTACTACCTGCGCGGCCAGGCCGATCCGCAGCAGTGGCTGAACACCTACTTCTTCCAGTACGGCGACTCCACCGGGAAGCAGCTGACCGGCCTGCCCGCCTACCGGGCCGCCTTCGCCGACGGCTACTTCAGCCTGGTGGTGCTGGACGACGGACCCACCGCCGCGCTGGACAAGCAGCTCGCCGCCGCCCTGGACGCGCCCGGCAGCCGCTACCGCCAGGTGGCCCGGATACCGGCGGCAACCAGCCACGGCACCCGGTACTACACGATCTGGCAGAAGGAGTGACCGTCCGTCAGGACTAGACCATTGCACCCTCCGGGTGGAGACTTCCCCCCATGGGTGAGGATGGTGCGCTGCTGGGGCGGGACGAACTGCTCGACCGGTGCCGGGCCGGCCTGGCCGACGGCGGCGGGGGAGTGCTGCTGACCGGCCCCGCCGGCATCGGCAAGTCGGCGGTGCTGGAGGTGCTGGCCGGGCAGGCGGCGGCCGGCGGAGTGCTGGTGCTGCGCGCCAACTCCTCGGCCACCGAGGCCTCGCTGCCCTACCTGGCGCTCTACGACCTGTTCGCCCGGACCATCGCCGAACGGCCCGGGCTGCTCGCCCCGCACCTGCGCGCGGTGCTGGACGTGGCGCTGCTCCGCTCGCCCGGCGACGGCCGGCCCACCGACCAGCTGGCGATCCGGGTCGCGGTGCTCGAACTGCTCCGGGCGCTCGCCCGGCAGCAGCCGGTGCTGCTGGTCCTGGACGACGCCGACTGCCTGGACGGCGCCAGCGCCGAGGTGCTGGCCTTCGCCGCCCGGCGGCTGACCGGGCACCAGGTCCGGGTGGCCGCCACCGAGCGGGTCGCCGACGGGCGCGAACCGCGCTGCCTGCCGCTGCTGCCCGAGCCGCGCACCGAACTGGCCGTCAGCACCCTGCCGGCGGCGGTGATCGGCGAACTGCTCTGGACCAGGCTGGGCATCACGCCCGGCGAGACCAGCTCGGAGCGGATCCAGGCGGCCAGCGGCGGCAACCCGTTCTACGCCCTGGAGCTCGCCCAGGCCGCCCGGCGGGCGCCCACCCCGCCCGCCGCCGACGACCCGCTGCCGGTGCCCGACCGGCTGCGCACCCTGCTCGCCGACCGGCTCGCCGCGCTGCCCGCCCAGGCCGTCTCGGCGCTGCTGCTGCTCGCGGCCGCCGCCCGGCCCCACCCGCCCGGCACCGGCGAGCAGCGCCAGGCGCTGGCCGCGGCCCTGGACGCCGGGGTGCTCACCCGCGGGCCCGGGCGCGAACTGCGCTTCGCCCACCCGCTGTTGCGCGAGATCATCTACGCCGACGCGACCGAGCGGCAGCGCCGGGACTGCCACGCGCAGCTCGCCGAACAGCTGGACGACCCGCTGGAGCGGGCCCGGCACCGGGCGCTGGCCAGCCCCGACCGCGGCGCCGAGCTCTCCGCCGAACTCGCCGCCGCCGCCCGGCTCGCGGTGGAGCGCGGCGCGCCCGCACTGGCCGCCGAGCTCTCCCAGCTGGCCGCCGACCGCACCCCCGCCGAGCACGGCCGGCTGGCCGCCGAGCGCCGGCTCGCCGCCGCCCGGCACGCGCACGACGCCGGACTGCCGGACACCGCCAAGCAGGCCTGCGCCGCCGTGCTGCGCGGGCCCGACCCGGCCGCCCGGGTCGGCGCCCGGCTGCTGCTGGTCGAACTGGCCGGCGGCGACCGGGCCGGCGTGCCCGCGCTGCTGGACGCCGCCGAGGCCGACGCCGGCGAGCAGCCCGGGCTGCGCGCCGCCGTGCAGATCGCCCGCGCCGACCACGCGCTCTGCACCGGGCGGACCGACTTCGGCCTCGCGGTGCTCGCCGAGGCCGAGTACCACGCCGAGCGCAGCGGCGACATCGACCAGCAGATCGAGGTGATCGCGCTGCGCACCCCGATCGAGATGCAGCTCACCCCGGAGCGGGTGCTGCCCGCGCTGCGCCGGGCCGGCGCGCTCTCCGCCGCCCGGCCGCTCGCCTCGCTCACCGCGGCGGGCGTACAGCTGCGCTGCTGCCTGGTGATCTCGCTGCTGCGCGGCGGCGAGGTGGCGGAGGCGATCGAGGCGGTCAACCGGCTGCGCGCGGACGTGGAGAGCGCCGGGCGGGTCAAGGACCTCGGGCAGGTGCTGCACCTGGTCGCCTCGGTGCACGAGCGGGCCGGGCGGTGCGCGCAGGCGTACCAGGCCGGGCAGGCCGGCGGGCGGCTGCGGTTGGAGCTCGGGCCCACCCCCGGGCCCGGACTGGTGCTCAGCGCCGCCGCCGAGCTCAACGGCGGCACGGTGGAGCGGGCCACCGAACTGGCCGACGCCGCGCTGCGGGCCGGCGAGCAGGCCGGCGACGCCGAGTGGTCGGCGTACGCGCTCGGGCTGCGCGGACGGGCCGACCTGCTGGCCGGGCGGGTGCCGCAGGCGGCCGAGCACCTGGGGCGCTGCCGGGACCTGCTGCGCGGGCTGGGGTTCACCGATCCGGCGCTCTTCCTGGTCGACGCCGACCTGGTGGAGGCGCTGGCGCTGGCCGGGCAGGCGGAGCGGGCGGCGCTGGTGCTGGCCGAGGCGGAGGCCGAAGTGACCCGGCTGGACCGGCGGGTGGTGATGCTCGGGTTGGCCCGGGCGCGGGCGGTGCTGGACGGCACCGGCGGCGATCCGCGCGGCGCCGCCGACCGGCTGCGCGCCGAACTGCCGGAGAGCCACCCCTACCCGCTGGAGGCCGCCCGGGCCCGGCTGGTGCTCGCCGAGCTGGAGCGGCGGTCCCGCCGCCGGGCCGCCTCCCGGACCGAACTCGTGTCCGCGCTGCAGGCGTTCACCGCCGCGCACTGCCTGCCCTGGCAGGCCTGGACCCGGGAGCGGCTGGCCCGGCTGGACGGTCCGAACGCCGAACTGACCGAGGTGGAACGGCAGATCGTCCAGCTGGTGCGCGGCGGGGCGACCAACCGGCAGATCGCGGCGGCGCTGCACATCTCGGTCAAGTCGGTGGAGGCGGGTCTGACCAGGCTCTACCGGCGGTTCGGCGTGCGCGACCGGGCGGGGCTGGCGGGGCGCCAGGTGGCGGGCCGGCGTTAGGGGCCGTCTGGCCTTCCCGCCGGGCGGGCGCCGCCGATGCAGGCACCCCGACGCCGCCCGCGGGCAGCACGCGAGGGCCCGGCCGGTCTACGGGCATGGCGGCAAGGGTGGGTCCCGGACTTTGCAAGCGAAGGGCAAGGGTGGGTTCCTGACTGCGATTCATTGACCGTGTCCGGCCCAACGGTTACGTTTTCGCCTCGACGCGGGACGTACCCCCACACCCCGACAGCCCGCGTCCTCCCCGCCGCGGCCGCTCCGGGCCGGTACCGAGTGCTGCCCGCCGGCAGACCGCCGCGGGTCGCGCTCGCGGGCGACCCCGCCCGGCGAGCCTGGTCCGCCCCCACCCAGGGGCCAACGTCAGGAAAGGAGTCCGAGTGGCCATGCACCATTCGGAACGCCCTGGACGGTCGGCTCTGCTCGCCCCGCTCTCCGTGCTGGGCCTGCTGGTCACCGCCATCGCCGGTTTCACCCCCGCCGCCTCCGCCGCCACGGCGTCGGCCGCGGCACCGGTCAGCGTCGAGCGGTCCTGCGCCGCGCCGAGGCACCCCGGCGAGGCGGCCTGCCTCGCACTGAAGCGCACCGATCTGCGGCCGCACGCGCTCGCGCCGAACGCGGCGCCCTCCGGCTTCGGCCCGACCGACCTGGCCGGCGCCTACAACCTGTCCGGCGGCGGCTCCGGTCAGACCGTGGCGATCGTGGACGCCCAGGACGACCCGAACGCGGAGTCCGACCTGGCCGCCTACCGCAGCCAGTACGGCCTGCCGGCCTGCACCACGGCGAACGGCTGCTTCCGCAAGATCGACGAGAACGGCGGGACCAACTACCCCACCGCCGACACCGGTTGGGCCGGCGAGATCTCGCTGGACGTCGACATGGTCTCCGCGGTCTGCCCGAACTGCCACATCCTGCTGGTCGAGGCGGCCTCGGCCAACATGGGCGACCTCGGTGCCGCGGTCAACCAGGCCGTCGCGCAGGGCGCCAAGTTCGTCTCCAACAGCTACGGCGGCTCCGAGGACTCCACCACCGCCGGCGCCGACGCCCAGTACTTCGACCACCCGGGCGTGGCGATCACCGCCTCGGCCGGCGACTCCGACTACGGGGCCGAGTTCCCGGCCACCTCGCAGTACGTGACCGCCGTCGGCGGCACCGCGCTGAGCCGCTCCTCCAACAGCCGCGGCTGGAGCGAGAGCGTCTGGAACACCAACTCCAGCGAGGGCACCGGCTCGGGCTGCTCGGCCTACATCAGCAAGCCCGCCTTCCAGCACGACACCGGCTGCCGGAACCGGATGGAGACCGACGTCTCCGCGGTCGCCGACCCGGCCACCGGCGTCGCGGTCTACCAGACCTACGGCGGCAACGGCTGGTCGGTCTACGGCGGTACCAGCGCCTCCTCGCCGATCATCGCCTCGATCTGGGCGCTGGCCGGCGCACCGAAGGCCGGCGACCAGGCCAACAGCTACCCGTACGCCCACACCGGCAGCTTCAACGACATCACCAGCGGCAACAACGGCAGCTGCAGCCCGTCGTACTTCTGCACCGCCGGCACCGGCTACGACGGCCCGACCGGCTGGGGCACCCCGAACGGCACCAGCGGGTTCCTGCCCGCCGGCGGCTCCTCGGAGACCGTCACGGTGACCAACCCGGGCACCCGGACCGACACCGTCGGCACCCCGCTCAAGGTGCAGCTGCAGGCCACCGACTCGGCCGGAAAGACGCTGACCTGGAGCGCCACCGGCCTGCCCGCGGGTATGTCGCTGGACCCCAACAGCGGTCTGATCAGCGGTACCCCGACCACGGCCGCCGGCTACAACACCACCGTCACCGCGAGCTCCGGCACCGCCACCGGCAGCGCCACCTTCCAGTGGGCGGTGCGCAGCCAGCCGACCGGTGAGACCGTCACCGTCGCCGCCCCCGGCGACCAGAGCGGCACCGTCGGCACCGCGGCCTCGCTGCAGGTCAAGGCGACCGACTCGGCCGGCAAGACGCTGACCTACAGCGCCACCGGCCTCCCGGCCGGCCTGTCGATCAACGCCACCACCGGCCTGATCAGCGGCACCCCGACCATGGCCGGCAGCAACTCGGTCACCGTCACCGCGACCTCCGGCGGCGCCTCCGGCTCGGCCGGCTTCACCTGGACGATCACCGGCGGCAGCGGCGGCGGCTGCGGCAGCCTCCCGGCCTGGAGCGCCACCACCCCGTACGTCCCCGGCGACCAGGTCTCCTACGGCGGCCACAAGTGGCTCTCCACCTGGTACTCCACCGGTGCGACCCCGGGCGCGCCGGCCTCCTGGTCCTCCTGGTCCGACCAGGGCGCCTGCTGACCGGCGGGTGAAGGACTCCGGCGGACCCCGACGGGGAGCGGGTCACCCGCCGGACGACGCAGCCGCGGTGGTCCTTGCGGACCGCCGCGGCTGCGGCACGCCCACCGGCTCAGTGCGTGCCGGGGACATAGGTGCCGACCTCGGTGCGCTGGGTGATGGCGATCCGGTTGAAGCCGTTGATCACCACGATCACCCAGGTGAGGGCGGCGATCTGCTCATCGGTCAGGACCTTGGCGACCGACTCGTAGACCGCGTCCGGCACATGGCCGTCGGCGATCAGGGTGACCGCCTCGGTGAGCTCGAGCGCGGCGCGCTCGGCCTCCGTGTAGAACGGGGTCTCGCGCCAGGCGGGGAGCGTGTGGATGCGCTGCTCGGTCTCGCCCGCGTGGCGGGCGTCCTTGGTGTGCATGTCCAGGCAGAAGGCGCAGCCGTTGATCTGCGAGGCGCGGATCCGGACCAGCTCCAGCAGCGGGAGCTCCAGCCCGGCGGCGAGCGCGCCCTTCTCGGTGGTGCTGTTCAGCGCGAGCATCGTGCGGTAGCTCTCGGCGCTGAGTTTGGGCAGGTTCAGACGGGGCTCAAAGGTCGTCATGCCGCCATGATACCTATCTGTGCGAACCATCCGACTGTGCCGGGGTCAAACAGAGTTGACGTCGGGTCAGTAGGGATACGCTGCTCCCGAACGGACCCAGCACCAGTAGATCCGGAGCCGCCATGGCCGCCACCGCGCAGCCGCCCACCGAGACCCGCAACCCGCTCTCGGCCGACATCGACCGCCTGGCGACGCTGCCGCTGCTGGAGCTGATCAACGATCAGGACGCCACGGTGGCCGGCGCCGTCCGGACCGCGCTGCCGCTGCTCGCCGACCTGGTGGACACCGCCCTCGGGGTGCTCGCGGCCGGCGGGCGGATCCACTACTACGGCGCGGGCACCAGCGGCCGGCTGGCGCTCGGCGACGCGGTGGAGCTCGGCCCCACCTACGGGGTCGGCCCGGAGAGCGTGGTGGCCCACCTGGCCGGCGGCCCGGGCGCGGGCGGCCGGGCCCGCGAGGACGCCGAGGACCACGCCCCCGAGGAGCCGGCCGGCACCGCGCCCACCGCCGGCGACCTGGTCATCGGCATCACCGCCAGCGGCCGCACCCCCTACGTCGGCGCCGCCCTGCGCGCCGCCCGGTCGGCCGGCGCGGCCACCGCCCTGCTCTCCAACGACCCCGCCGCCCCGCTGGCCGAACTGGCCGACCTGCACGTGCCGTTGGACACCGGCCCGGAGGTGGTCACCGGTTCCACCCGGATGAAGGCCGGCACCGCCCAGAAGCTGGCGCTGAACGCCTTCTCCACCGCCCTGATGGTGCGCGGCGGCCGGACCTGGTCCAACCTGATGATCACCGCCTCCACCCACAACGCCAAGCTCCGCGACCGCGCCGTCCGCACCCTCGCCACCGCCTGCGAGGTCCCCGAGCCGGTGGCGGCCGAGGCCCTGGCCGCCGCCGGCTACGAGACCCCCACCGCCCTGGTCGCCCTGGTCGCGGACGTCCCCCCGGAGACCGCCCGCGCCGCCCTCGCCGCCCACCACGGCCACCCGTGGTCGGCGGTCCGCTCCCTGCGCACCGGCGGGTGACCCCGTGACCTGCCTCGGCCTGGACGTCGGCGGCACCCACACCCGCGCCGTGCTGCACGACCGGTGGGGCCGGGAGCTCGGCCGGGCCACCGCCGCCGGGGGCAACCCGGCCGCGCGCGGGGCCGCCGAGGCCGTCGCCGTGCTCGCGGGGGTGGTCGGGGAGGCGCTGGCCGGCCACGCCCCCGGCGAGGTGCGGGGGTGCCTGCTCGGCCTCTCGGGGATCAGCACCCTCGCCGACCGGGAGGCCTTCGCCGAGGACTGCCGCACCGCCTTCGGCCTGGCCGTCCCCGTCCGGCTGGTGCACGACGCCGTGGTGGCCTTCGCCGCCGGGGCCGAGGGCCGCGGCACGGTGCTGATCGCCGGCACCGGTGCCGTCGCCTGCCGCATCGACGGCACGGAGGTGACCGCCCGGGCCGGCGGGCTCGGGTGGCTGCTCGGTGACGAGGGCGGCGGCTTCTGGCTCGGCCGGGAGGCGGTGCGCCACGCCCACGCGCACCCCGGGGACCCGTTCGGCCGGGCCGTGCTCGCCGCCTGCGAGGCGGCCGACCCGGTCGCCCTGGTGCGCTGGGCCTACGCCGCCGAGCCGCACCGGCTGGCCACCCTCGCCCCGCTGGTCAGCTCGTTCGCCCGAAGGGGTGAGCCCGCGGCCGTCCGGATCGCCGAGCGGGCGGCCGCCCACCTCGCCGCCCTGGTCGCCGAGCTGCACGGCGCCGCCGAGCCGGCCCCGATCGTGCTGGCCGGCACCGTCGCCACCGCCCCCGGCCCGATCCACGACCGGCTGCTCACCCGCCTGCGTGCCGCCCACCCGGCCGCCCCCGTCACCCTCGCGGGCGACGGCGCCACCGCCGCCGCCCGCCTGGCCGCACTCGGTGTCTGAGCGTCAGCGCAGGTCGAAGACCAGTCGCGCCGTCACCTTGCCCGCCAGCACCTCCTCGAAGCAGCGGTTCACCTCGTCCAGCTGCCGGCTCTCCCGGATCACCCGGGTGCGGCCCAGCTGGTGCAGCCGGAACACCTCCGCCAGGTCCTGCCGGGTGCCGACGATCGAGCCGACGACCTTGGTACCGTTCAGCACGGTGTCGAAGACCGGCAGTTCCAGCACGCCCTCGGCGGGCAGCGCGACCAGCACCAGGGTGCCGCCGCGGCGCAGCGCGTCGTAGGCGGCACGGAAGGACGCGTTGCTGACGGCCAGTGAGACCGCCGCGTCGGCACCGCCGAGCCGCTGCACCTCGGCGGCCACGTCCTGGGTGCGGGCGTCGATGACGTGGTCCGCGCCCAGCTCCCCGGCCAGCGCCAGCTTGTCGTCGGTGATGTCCACGGCGACGGTCTCGGCGCCAAAGATCCGCGCGTACTGCAGCGCCAGGTGGCCCAGGCCGCCGATGCCGGAGACCAGCACCCGGGTGCCCGGGCGGGCGCCGGAGAGCTTGACCGCCTTGTAGGTGGTGACGCCCGCGCAGGAGAGCGGTGCGGCGTCCATCGGGTCCACGCCGTCCGGCACCGGCACCACGTAGTCGCCGTGCGCCAGCGCGTACTCGGCGTAGGCGCCGTCGACCGAGTAGCCGGAGTTGTGCTGCTGCAGGCAGAGCGTCTCCCAGCCGCTGACGCAGTGGTCGCAGCGCCCGCAGGCGTCGGCCAGCCACGGGATCGCGACCCGCCGGCCCACCCGGACGTGCCGCACCTCGGACCCGGCCGCCTCGACGATCCCGACGCCCTCGTGGCCCGGCACGAACGGGGGCGCGGGCTTGACCGGCCAGTCGCCGTGCGCGGCGTGGATGTCGGTGTGGCAGAGGCCGGAGGCCTCGATCCGGACCAGCACCTGGTGTGGCCCTGGCTCCGGCACCGGGCGGTCCTCGACGGTCAGCGGGGCGGTGAACGAGTGGACGACGGCAGCCTTCATCACGGGCCTCCAACGGCTTCCGGGCGGATCTGCTCCCCACCCTGCCCGGGGCACCCCGGCCGGGCGACTCGAACGAGCGTGCCGGAATGCGGGCGCGCACGCCCCCGGCGAGGGTGGGACGAGGACCTCGACGACCCCTTGATCGTCGCCGACGACCCCCAACCGGAAAGGCCGACCGTGGACGTCACCGACCTCACCCCCGCCACCCTGGCCGCGCTCGCCGCGCCCCGCCCGCGCCCGGCGGTCACCGTGGCCGTGCCGACCCACCGCCGCGAGCCGGAGAACGAGCAGGACGCGCTCTGGCTGAAGAACCTGCTGGCCGAGGCGCGCCGCCGGATCGAGTCGGACGACACGCTCGGCCGCGCGGACCGGCTGGACGTGCTGGACCAGCTCGACCGCGCCGCCGCCGAGGTGGACCTGCGGCACTCGCTCGACGGCCTGCTGCTCTTCGCCGCCCCCGGCGAGCACGAGGTGTGGTCGCTGCCGCGCACGGTGCCGGCCCGGGTGGTCATCTCCGACACCTACCTGACCCGCAACCTGGTCGCGGCCCGGGCCGTGCACGCCCCGTACTGGGTGCTCACCCTGGCGGCGCACCGGGCCCGGCTGTGGAGCGGCGCCGGGCCGGACCTGGCCGAGTCGCAGGCCGGCGGCTTCCCGCAGGTGCCGGCCAACCCGGAGAAGTTCGACCCGCAGCGCGAGGAGCAGATCGGCGACACCCCGAGCGTCTACAGCGACGAGAACACCCGGGTCTTCTTCCGCGAGGTGGACACCGCGCTGACCGCGCTGCTCAAGGAGGACCCGCGGCCCTGCTACCTGGTCGGCGTGCCGGAGGCGGTCAGCCTCTTCGAGTCGGTGACCACGCACCGGGACGTGATCGTCGGCCGGCTGGAGAAGGGCGGCCTGGGCGACGGCCCGGCCACCGCGCTGGGGCCGGCGATCGCCCCGGTGCGCGCCGAGCAGGCGGCCGCGGCGCGCGAGGCCGCGCTGGAGCGGCTGGACGCGGCGGCCGGGCGGAAGACGCTGGCGGCCGGGCTGGACGAGATCTGGCAGGCGGTCGGCGAGAACCGGGTGGGCGAACTGGTGCTGGAGGAGCACTACCAGGTGAACGCCCAGCTCACCGAGGGCCACCTGGCCCCGGCGCCCGAGGGCGAGCAGCCGACCGGCACCGGCGAGGTGCGCGAGGACGTGGTGGACGAGATCGTCGAGCGGACCCTGGAGGCCGGCGGGACCGTCACCTTCGTCCCGGACGACACCCTGGCGGCCCGCGGCGCGATCGCGGCCGTGCTGCGGTACTGACTCCCGGCCCGCCCGACCTCTGCTACGGTGGCCCGCATGATTCAGCGTGCCGCAGTGACGACGACGCCGGTGGAGGTCCCGGCGCGCTGAGTGACGCACTCTCGACAGCAGCCCCGGGGCGATCGCCCCGGGGCTGCGGCGTTCCCGCCGGTCGTCGGGCGCTCGTCCCGGGCGAACCCCAGGAACGAGGACGACATGATGGACGACGCGGCGAACGACGTCAGGCACGACCACAAGAAGCTGGGCCGGGAGCTCGGCCTGTTCGGCACCGACCCGCTGATCGGCGCCGGCCTGCCGTACTGGCTGCCGGACGGCGCGGTGGTGCGCCACGAACTCGAGGAGTACGTCCGGGCCGAGGAGCGCCGGGCCGGCTACCGGCACGTGTACTCCCCGGTGCTGGGCAAACGGGAGCTGTACGAGATCTCCGGGCACTGGTCGCACTACAGCGAGGACATGTTCCCGCCGATGCGGCTCGGCGAGGAGGAGGTGGTGCTGCGGCCCAGCCTCTGTCCGCACCACGCGGTGATCTACCGCTCGCGGGCCCGCAGCTACCGTGAACTGCCTTTGAGGATGGCCGAGCTGGGCCCGATGTACCGCTCCGAGCTGTCCGGCGTGCTGGGCGGGCTGACCAGGGTGCGGGCGATCCAGCTGAACGACGGCCACATCTTCTGCACCCTCGACCAGGTGGCCGAGGAGGCGCGCGGGGCGCTGCGGCTGATCCGCGAGGCCTACCGGGCGCTGGGCATCGAGGCGGCCCGGTACCGGCTCTCGCTGCCGGGGCCCGGCGGCAAGTACGTGGCCGCGCCCGAGCTGTGGGAGCGCTCGGTGGCGCTGCTGGTCGAGGTGCTGGAGAGCGAGGGCATCGAGTACCAGGCGGAGGAGGGCGAAGCCGCCTTCTACGGGCCGAAGATCGACGTGCAGATCGTCGACCCGCACGGGCGGGAGGCAACCCTCTCCACCGTCCAGGTCGACTTCCACCAGCCGGAGCGGTTCGACCTGCACTACATCGGCGCGGACGGTGCCAAGCACCGCCCGGTGATGGTGCACCGGGCGGTGATCGGCAGTGTGGAGCGGGCGGTGGCGCACCTGGTGGAGCAGCACGGCGGGGCCTTCCCGGCCTGGCTGGCCCCGGTGCAGGTGCTGCTGCTGCCGGTCTCCGAGGGCGAACTGCCGGCCGCCGAGGAGCTGTTGGCGCGCTGCCTGGCGGCCGGGCTGCGGGCCGAGCTGGCCGGGCCGGAGCAGGGCAGCCTGGGCGCGCGGATCCGGGAGCACCGCCTGGTGCCGTACCAGGCGGTGCTGGGGGCCCGGGAGGTGGCGGCCGGGCAGGCGGCGCTGCGGCTGCGGGACGGCCGCCGGCTCGAACCCCTGCCGGTGGCGGAGGCGTTGGCGCGGATCGGGGAGCGGATCGCGGCGCGTGGAACCGGGCTCTGGGAGGAGTGACGGCGGGCGATCCGGACCGCCCCGGGGGTGGGGTACCGGATCGGCCCCTGACCGCGCCTGCGACAGACTGCACAGCAATACTGCACAGCCAAACTGGACAGTTTTGGCTGATGGCCCTACGGTGGGACCCATGGACGAGACGACCGGGCGGATCTCCGCGTCCGCCGGGCGGGCGGCCCGGGACCTCCAGGTGCTGATCAGCCGGGTGAAGCGGCGCGGCCGGGAGATGTCGGCCGACCGCGGGCTGACGCCCTCGCAGCTCTCCGTGCTGGTCCGGCTCGGCAAGGAGGGCCCTGCCTCGGCCGGCGCGCTCGCCGCCGGCGAGTCGATCCGCCCGCAGTCCATGGCGGCGATCCTGGCCGTGCTCGGCGAGCGCGGCCTGATCGAGCGCCACCCCGATCCGGCGGACGGGCGGCGGCAGCTGGTCACGCTCAGCGCGCCGGGCCGGGCCGCCTTCGAGGGCGCCCGGCAGGAGTGGCAGGAGTGGCTGGCCCGGGCCTTCCAGGAGCGCTACACGGAGCAGGAGCGGGAGACCGTCAACGCCGCGCTCGCCCTGTTGGAGCGGCTGACCGCCACCGAGCAGCAGCAGTAAGCACGATCACCGACGTAGGAAAGGCACCACCATGGCACTGACCACGCTCGACCAGAACACCGCACTGGTCCTGATCGATCTGCAGAACGGCATCGTCGCCATGCCCACCCTGCCGAGCACCACCGAGCAGGTGCTCGGCAACGCCGTCGAGCTCGCCGACGCCTTCCGCTCGCACGGCCTGCCCGTGGTGCTGGTCCGGGTGAGCTTCGCGGCCGACGGCTCGGACGCGCCGCACGGGCGCAACGAGGCGCCGCAGGGCGGCGGCGCCATGCCGGAGGGCTGGGACGAGATCGTCGAGCAGCTGGCCGGCCACCCGGGCGACATCCTGGTGACCAAGCGCAACTGGGGCGCCTTCTACGGCACCGACCTGGACCTCCAGCTGCGCCGGCGCGGCGTGACCCAGATCGTGCTCGGCGGCGTGGCGACCAGCATCGGCGTGGAGTCCACCGCCCGGGCCGCCTACGAGCACGGCTACCACCTCACCCTGGTGACCGACGCGATGGCCGACCGCAGCGCCGAGGCGCACCAGAACAGCCTGGAGCGGATCTTCCCGCGCCTGGGCGAGTCGGGGACCACCGCCGAGGTGGTGGAGCTGCTCGCCAAGACCCGCTGACGGCGGGCCCGGTGGCGGCCCCGGAGCGGGCCGCTACCGCTCGGCCACCAGCAGGGTCTGCAGGATGCGGCCGCAGTCGCCCGCCCGGTCGTCCAGCCGGCCGGCCGCCACGCCGGAGCCGGCCGGGCTGGCGGCGGTGGCCGAGGTGAGGCAGAGCCATTCGCCGACCGGATCGCGGTGCAGCGCCAGGGTGACGTCGGTGTTGATCACCAGGCGGCGCAGGTGGTCGAGTTCGAAGGCGACCGCCCAGTTGCTGTCGGCCACGGTGAGCGCGCGGGTCAGCGGGGTGTCCGGCTCGCCCGCGACCAGCGGGATCCGCTGGCGGACCCAGGCGGCGCCGGGGCCCGGCGTGGTGAAGTCCGCGCCGTCCAGGAACCGCCACTCCATCGCCGACACGTAGCCCTCGGTCAGCATGCCCGGGATCGCCGGCACCGGGCCGGGCGCGGGCAGCGCGGCCGGGCCCGGATCGGGCCGCAGCGCGGGGGTGTCCTCGGGGCTGGCCGCCACCCGCCAGGCCCGGGCCAGCATCACCGGGCGGCCCTGGGAGGTGAGTTCGGCCTCCAGCAGTTCGGTGCGGGAGCCGCCGCGCACCGTGCGGGCCTCGACGGCCAGCTCGCCCACCGGAACCGGGTAGGGCACCTCCAGGGTGACCCGGGCGATCCGCATGTCCGGCCGCGGCTGGTGGCGCTCCAGCGCCCGGCCGAGCAGCGCGGACGGCGGGCCGGCGTGCTGCGCCTTGGGGCTCCATGGGCCGGCGGTGGCGCCGGTGCTCTCGAACCGGCCGTCGCCGAGGTCCCGGTAGAAGGACTCCTCGGTGGTCACTCCGAGCCCTGTCGTCTGCTCCGCCGTCATGTCGCCCCTCCGCCGCGCCGAATGGTCGGGTGCTGTGGCACCGACCCTAGTCCCAAGTGCCGACGCGGGGGACCCCCGGCCCTACTCGTCAGTATCCGGCCGGGAGCGTCCGACTGCCGGTGCCCGATCGGTCGTATCTGGGATATCCTCCCGAATATGGGAAACGATCTGGACCGGGAGCCCCCGGAGGCCGACCCGGTCACCCGCCGGCTGGCCGAACGCCTGGCCGCACTGCGCACCGAACGCGGCTGGTCGCTGGACGAGCTGGCCCGCCTGGCCGGGGTCAGCCGCTCCACCCTCTCCCGGCTGGAGCGCGCCGAGATCAGCCCGACCGCCGCGCTGCTCGGCCGGCTCTGCACCGCCCACGGCCGGACCATGTCCCGGCTGCTGGCCGAGGTCGAGACCGAGCCGCCGCAACTGGTCCGGGCCGCCGACCAGGCCGTCTGGCAGGACCCGGAGGCGGGCTTCACCCGCCGGTCGGTCTCCCCGCCGCACCCCGGGCTGCGCGGCGAGGTGGTCCACGGCGAGCTGCGCCCGGGCGCCGACCTCGCCTACCAGGACCCGCCGGTGGCCGGACTGGAGCAGCACGTCTGGGTGCTGGACGGCACCCTGGAGCTCACCGTGGACGGCACCCGGCACCGCCTCGCCGCCGGGGACTGCCTGCGGTTCCGGCTCTGGGGGCCGACCAGGTTCCGCTGCCCCGGGCCGGAACCGGTCCGGTACGCGGTGCTGGTGGTGCTGCCGTGAGCGCGGTCGCCCTGCTCGACCCGGCCGGCTTCGAGGCCGCGCTGCCGGGCCTGGCGGAGCTGCTGGCCGCCACCGTGGCCGGCGGCGCGTCGCTCGGCTTCCGGCTGCCGTTCGACCCGTCCGGGGCGGCCGACTGGTGGCGCACCCAGCAGCCCGCGCTGGCCGCCGGCGACCTGCTGCTCTGGACCGCGGCCGGGCCGGACCGCTGCGCCGGGACGGTCGCCCTGCAGCTCACCCGCAAGGCCAACGGCAGCCACCGGGCCGAGGTGGTCAAGCTGATGGTGCATCCGACGGCCCGCCGCCAGGGTCTGGCGGCCCGGCTGCTGGCCACCGCCGAGGCGGCCGCCGCGGAGCGCGGGATCACCCTGCTGGTGCTGGACACCGAGGCGGGCAGCGGCGCCGAGGGGCTCTACCGGGCGGCGGGCTGGACCAGGTTCGGCACCGTCCCCGGCTACGCCACCGACCCGGCCGGGCGACCGCACGACGGGAGCTTCTACTACAAGCAACTGGCCGGCGGCGGGTGACGGGTGTGGCACCCCGCGCCGGGACGGGCGGGCTGGCAGGGTGGAGGAGCGGGGCCGGCCCGGCCCCGGCGTCCTCGACCACGGGAGCGAGCACCATGAGCACCCCCGCCCTGAGCATCCGCAACCAGCTGTCCGGCACGGTCGCCGGGATCACCGCCGGCACGGTGATGGCCACCGTCCGGGTCCGGCTCTCCGGCGGGCAGGTGGTCACCGCGGCGATCACCCTGGACGCCGTCGCCGACCTCGGCCTGGCCGAGGGCTCGGCGGTGCTGGCGCTGGCCAAGTCCACCGAGATCGCGCTGGCCGCCGGGCCCGTGCCGGGCCTGTCGATCCGCAACCAGCTGCCGGGCACCGTCACCGAGGTCACCGTGGGCGGCGCGATGGCGACCGTCCGGCTGGCCGTCCCCGGCGGTGAGCTGACCTCCGCCGTCACCCGCGAGGCGGTCGCCGAGCTCGGCCTGGCGGCCGGCGCCTCCGCGGTGGCGCTGATCAAGTCCACCGAGCTGTCGCTGGCCCTCGCCTGAACCCTCAGGCGGCCGCGGGGGCGGGTGCCTGGGGCTCGGGCGCCGCTTGCGGCGCCAGCTCCATCTCGGCCCGCCCGGTGACGACCAGCCAGCCCGGCAGCGCCGCCACGCACAGGAACGGCAGCAGCCGGGTGTCCGGCACGATCGCGGCCGCCGTGAACAGGCTCGCCCAGCCCTGCCGGGTGACCGCCAGCAGCACGCCCAGGATCGAGCAGGCCACCGCCAGCGCCACCGGGATGTCGGGGATCGCCACGCTGGCCGCGCAGCCCAGCGCCGTCCCGACGAAGACCGCCGGGAAGATCCGCCCGCCGCGGAACCCGCAGGTGGCCGCGACCAGCAGCGCCACCAGCTTCACCAGGCACATGCCGAACAGCGCCCAGGCGCTGTGGCTGCCGAAGCTGGTGGCCAGCTCCTTGACCTGGTCCAGCCCCTTGAACATGGTCAGCTCGCCGCCCAGCGCGCCCAGCCCGCCGAGCAGCAGCCCGCCTAGGGTGATCACCACCACCGGCCCGCCGGGCACCCGCCCGAAGAGCGCGTGCAGCGGTGCGAAGGCGTAGACGGCGAGCAGCCCGAGCAGCGCCGCGAAGGCGCCCAGGCCGAGCGCCCAGGCGACGTCCACCAGCCGGGCGCCCGGGTACTTCGGCAGACTGATCAGGAAGTCGTTGCCCGCGATCACCAGGGTGGTGACCGACCCGGCGGTGGCCGCGACCAGCGGGGCGAAGAGCCGGTCCCAGAGCGCACCGGGCTGGTCGGGGCGGCCGGGCTGCTCGGAGAGGATCAGCGCGGCCGCGACCGGGGTGCCGAAGAGCGCGCCGATGGTGCCGGCCACGCCCAGCCCGACCCAGAGCGCGGGCTTGGTCCGCGGCAGCAGCCGGTGCCCGAGCCAGAACGCCAGCGCGATGTTGATCATGATGATCGGGTTCTCCGGCCCCAGGCTCACCCCGCCCGCCAGCGCCAGCACCGCCGTGACCGCCACCCCGGGCAGCACCCCCGCCGGCTGCGGCGCCCCGCCCAGTCCGACGGTGGCCGGATCGGGGCCGGCGTGACCCGGGATCAGCTTGACCGCCAGCCCGACCAGCAGCCCGGTGACCGCCAGCACCACCACGATCCACCACCTGGCGAACGGGGCGAACCCGCCGTGCTCGGGCAGGTAGTGCCACCAGAACCGGTCCAGCCGCCCGGCCAGCGCGCTCAGCCCCAGCAGCACCAGTGAGGACCCGGCCCCGACCACCAGCGCGGGGAGGACCAGGGCGAGCAGCACCGGGGCCGGGGTCTGCGGGCGGCGTCCGTCGGGCATGCTGCGGCTCCTGAGGGCTGGGCGACCGGTTCCCCTCGACCCTCCGGGGCGGCGGGCCCGCCCCGCACCCCGGATGCCGCCGCCCGGGTGACGGCCGGTCAGGCGGCCGGGCGGGCCGTCACCGCCGGGTGACCGTCAGCTCACCCGCAGACCACCCGCAGCGCGCCGGGCAGCACCCGGACGGTGGCCGGCAGGGTGGTCACCTCGTCGCCGTCGGCGCAGACCGGGACCGGGCGGTCGGCCTCCACCAGCACCTCGCGGGCGGTGCACACCTCGACCTCCGGGCGCCGGGTGTGGGTGCCGCGCTTGGCGTCCAGCAGGAAGGAGACCACCTGGCGGCGCGGCCCGTCGCCGACCGTCATCAGGTGCGCCAGCCCGTCGTCCGGCACGGCCTGCGGCACGATCCGCAGGCCGTGGCCGTAGGCGCCGGAGTTGGCCACCACCACGGTGTGGCCGCGCAGGCTCCGCCGCTCGCCGTCCACGGTCAGCGTGTAGCCGACCGCGCGCCAGCCGAGCACCGCGCGCACCGGCGCCAGCCGGTAGGCGAGCAGGGCGGGCAGCGCGCGGGCGCCGTTGATCAGCTGGGTGGCCACCGAGTCCACGCCGATGTAGACGTTGCCCGGCGCGATCACCCCGTTGACCTCCAGCACGTCGATCCGGCGGGTGGTGCCGGCCAGCAGCAGCCGGGCCAGTGACGGGGCGTCGGAGGGCAGGCCGAGCGCCCGGGCCAGGTCGTTGCCGCGCCCGGCCGGGACCAGGGCCAGGGTGCCGCCGCCGCGGACGGCGCCCTCCGCCACGTCCCGCACCAGGCCGTCGCCGCCGACCGCGACCACCGTCTCGCCCGACGCCGAGGCCTCGGTGGCGGCCTGCACGGCGTGCTCGCGGCTGCGGGTCGGCAACGAGCGCACGGTGGCGCCGCCCGCGCGCAGCAGCTCGGCGACCGGCGCCCAGCGGTCCGGCGCGTGGCCGCCGCCGGAGATCGGGTTCACTATCGCGGTGAACACGGGCAGGTCGGTGGTCACGCCCGGTCCCCGTGCTCCCCGGCGGAGATCAGCACGCCCGGGTTGAGGATGCCCGCCGGGTCCAGCACGCCCTTGACCGCGCGCAGCGCCTCGACGGCCAGCGGGCCGACCTCCTCGGCGTAGGCCGCGCGGTGGTCGGTGCCGACGCCGTGGTGGTGGGTGATCGCCGCGCCGCAGGAGCGGATCGCCTCGTTGGCGGCCTGCTTGGCCTGCTGCCACTGCGCCACCGGATCGGCGGTCTGGGCGCAGGCGACGGTGAAGTAGAGCGAGGCGCCGGTCTCGTAGACGTGCGAGATGTGGCAGAGCACCAGCGGCGGGGTGGCCTGGGCGGTGAGCGCGTCGGTCAGCGCCTTGGTGACGGCGGCGCGCAGCGCGTGCAGGTTCGACCAGAAGGTGACCGTCTCCAGGGTCTCGATCAGCACCCCGGCGTCCAGCAGCGGGTCGCGCAGGTAGGGGGCCTTGAACCGGCCCTGGCGCCAGGACTCGCCCGGCTCCTCGCCGAGCGGCTGGCCGCCGGCCGCGGTGAGCAGCCCGGTGGCGCCGGCCCGGCGGGCGGCCACCTCGGCGGCGGTGCCCTCGTAGCCGGCGACGGCCAGGCAGCCGCCCGGGCCACCGGCGAACATGGCGGCCGGGTCGGCCAGGTTGACCGAGGTCTCGGCCTCGTCGGAGAGCCGCAGCACGGTCGGCAGCGGGCCGTCCTGGACCAGCCGGCGCAGCGCCTCCGCGCCGGCCTCGAAGGAGTCGAACCGCCAGCCCTCGTAGACCCGCACGGCCGGCGCCGGACGGACCCGGACGGTGACCGAGGTGATCACGCCCAGCGCGCCCTCGGAGCCGAGCACCAGCTGCCGCAGGTCCGGGCCGGCCGCCGACCTGGGCGCGCTGCCCAGGCTCACCGTGCCGCGCGGGGTGGCCAGTTCGAGGGCCACCACCATGTCGTCGAACCGGCCGTAGCCGGCCGAGGACTGGCCGGCCGAGCGGGCCGCCGCGTAACCGCCGATGCTGGCACCCTCGTACGACTGCGGGAAGTGGCCCAGCGTCAGGCCCTGCTCGCGCAGCAGGCGCTCGGCCTCCACGCCGCGCATCCCGGCGCCCAGGGTGGCGGTGCGGGAGACGGTGTCCAGGTGCAGCAGGGCGTCCAGCCGGCGCAGGTCCAGGGCCAGCACGCCGGCGAAGCCGGTGCGGTCCGGGGCCAGGCCGCCGACCACCGAGGTGCCGCCGGAGTACGGCACCACGGCGACCGAGAGCCGCGCGCAGGCGGCCAGCAGGTCCACCACCTCCTGGTGGCTGCCCGGGCAGGCCACCGCGTCCGGGGCGTCGGCCAGGTCGCCGGCCCGCAGCTTCAGCAGGTCGGGGGTGGACCAGCCGCGGGTGTGGGCGATCCGGGCGGCCGGCTCGGTGCTCAGGTGCTCGGCGCCGACCACGGCGGTCAGCGGCGCGAGGTCGAAGGAGGGCTCCGGGAGGGTCAGGCCGGCCAGGTCGACGGGCTCGCGCTCCGGGGCGCGGACGCCGAAGGCGGCCAGCGTCTCGGTGGCGGCGGCGGGCAGCGTGGTGCGGCGCGCGGGGTCGCCCCAGCGGTAGGGGTGGAAGTCCGTCACGGGCAGGTCTGACTCGGTCATCGGTGTCCTCGTGGATCGGGGTGGCGGAGGGCTCGCTGATACACTTCTACATGTGGTGTCGCAGCGAATCAACAACGAGGTCAGCAGTCCGGCGAAAGCGGCCAACGCCATCCCCGAGGAGCGGATCCTCGACGCGGCGTACCAACTGCTGCTCACCATCGGCCTGCAGCGGCTCACCATGGCCGACATCGCCCGGCAGGCCGGGGTCTCCCGGGCCACCCTCTACCGGCGCTGGGGCGGGGTGCGCGAGGTGATCGGCGCGCTGACCACCCGGGAGTGGACGGCGCTCACGCTCGCCGCGATGCCGCCGGAGGGCGAGGGGCAGCCCTTCGAGCGGAGCCAGCTGGTCGACGGGGTGGTGCGGCTGGTCCGGCTGATCCGGGTGCACCCGCTGCTGCGCCGGATCGTCGAACTGGACCCGGACTTCCTCACGCCCTACCTGCTCACCCGGCGCGGCGGCAACACCGACCACCAGCTGGAGATGCTGGAGGCCGCGCTGCGCCTGGGCATCGCGCAGGGCTCGGTACGGGCCGGGGACCCGGCGCTGCTGGCCCGCTCGGTGCTGCTCACCGCCTGGTCCTTCACCCTCACCGGCCCGGTCTTCACCGACTCGCCGGCCGGCACCGGACCGGAACTGGACCGCCTGGACGACGAGCTGCGCCTGCTGCTCGACCGCTACCTGTCGAACGGAGACGCGCAGTGACCGCCCCCTCCTCGTTGAACGCCGCCCGCCGGGCCCGGGAGCTCGCCTCCCTGCAGGGGGGTGCCCCTGCACCGGACGTCGACCGGGTCGACGTCCTGGTGATCGGCGGCGGGGTGACCGGTGCGGGCGTCGCTCTGGACGCCGCCTCGCGGGGGCTGCGCACCGTGCTGGTCGAGAAGCACGACCTCGCCTTCGGTACCAGCCGGTGGAGCTCGAAGCTGGTCCACGGCGGGCTGCGCTACCTCGCCTCCGGCGCCGTCGGCATCGCCTACGAGAGCGCCGTCGAGCGCGACATCCTGCTCCGCCGCACCGCCCCGCACCTGGTCCAGCCGCTGCCCCAGGTGGTGCCGCTGCTGCCCGGCACGAGCCCGGCCGGCGCCGCCCTGGTCCGGGCCGGCTTCCTGGCCGGTGACGCGCTGCGGATCGGCGCCGGCACGCCCTCCGCACTGCTGCCGCGCTCGCGCCGGCTGCGCCCCGCCGAGGTGCTGCGCTACGCGCCCACCGTGGAGGCCGCCGGGCTGCGCGGCGGACTGGTCTTCTGGGACGGCCAGTTGGTGGACGACGCCCGGCTGGTGGTCGCGCTGGCCCGGACCGCCGCCGCGCACGGCGCCCGGGTGCTGACCCGGGTCGCCGCACTGGACGCCACCGGCAGCGGCGCCCGGCTGCGCGACGAGCTGACCGGCGACACCTTCGAGGTGAGCGCCCGCACCGTGGTCAACGCGGCCGGCGTCTGGGCCGGCGACCTCGCCCCCGGACTCAGCCTGCGGCCCAGCCGCGGCACCCACCTGGTGCTGCCGCAGTCCGCCTTCGGCGGGCTCACCGCCGGGCTCACCGTGCCGGTGCCCGGCGAGACCAACCGCTTCGTCTTCGCCCTGCCCGCCCCCGAGGGCCGGGTCTACCTCGGCCTCACCGACGAGGAGGCGCCCGGCCCCGTGCCGGACGTGCCGACCGCCTCCGAGGGCGAGATCGACTTCCTGCTCAGCACCATCAGCACCGCGCTGCGCCGCCCGCTCACCCGGGCCGACGTGATCGGCAGCTTCGCCGGCCTGCGCCCGCTGCTGGACGACGGGACGGGCCGCACCGCCGACGTCTCCCGCAAGCACGCCGTGCTCACCGCGCCGGACGGCCTGGTCACCGTGGTCGGCGGCAAGCTCACCACCTACCGCCGGATGGCCGAGGACGCCCTCGACGCCGCCCTGCGCCGGTCGGGCCTCACCGCTCCCCGGCCCTGCCGCACCCGGGCACTGCCGCTGGTCGGCGCCGGCTCGCCGGCCACGCTGGCCGCCGTGTCCGCGCCGCCGCGGCTGGTCCGGCGCTACGGCACCGAGGCGCCGGCGGTGCTCGCGTCCGCGCGCACCCACCAGCCGGTCGCCCCCGGGACGGACACCACCCTCGCGGAGCTGCGCTTCGCGGTGGCGCACGAGGGCGCGCTGACGGTCGACGACCTGCTCGACCGGCGCACCCGGCTGGGCCTGGCCCCGGGCGACCGCGAGCAGGCGCTGGCGGCGGCGCGGGAGGCGCTCGGGGACTGACGGAGGGTCAGGCCGCCTACTGGCCTGCGGCCCGGGCCTTGCGCTGGCGCTTCGACAGGGCCGCCTTCGACAGGTCCTCCGCGACCGAGCGCAGGTTCTTGAAGCCGTAGCCGCGCTCCGCCAGCCAGGCCCGGGCGGCCGCCTCGGCGCGGGCGGTGGCCGGGACGATTTCCTCCTCCGCGCCGCCCGACTCCAGGAACCGGAAGGTGAAGTCGGCGCGGGCCGCGATGTCGTAGCTGAGGTGACCCTCGGGCGTGAAGCTCGCGAACAGCACGTCGTGGTCGCGCGCGTCGGCGAGCAGGGCGGCGCGCTGCTCGGCCGTCAGGCCCTCGAACGCGCCGCGCACGGTGATGCGGAAGGAACGGTCGCTCATGCGCGCGACCCTAACCGCCCGCCCGCCCGGGAGTCACCGGGTTTCCCGCGGTCAGACGGACTCCGCCGCCACCGTGCCCGCCGCGATCGCCGCCGTCAGCTCCCGGTGGTCGATCACCGTCTGCTCCGCGTACCGCAGCGCGAAGTCGGCGATCGCCTCGTCGAACGCCTCCGAACCGCCCAGATAGGCGGCGATCGCGACCCGGTCGCCGGAGCGGGCGTGCGCCCGGGCCAGGGTGTGGCCGCAGAGCGCCGCGTAGTCCCGCAGGCCGCGGGCCGTCATCCGGTCCACCTCGGCCGAGCCCTTCATGTCGCGCAGCTGGCGGCCGTAGAAGTGCCGCCCCGCCGGACCGGTGGTCCAGCCCAGGAAGATGTCGCCGGCCGCCTGCAGCAGCCGCTGCCCGGCCACCACCCGGTGCCCCTGGTGCGCGGGGGAGCGGCCCGGCAGGTAGGTCTCCAGCACCGACCGCTGCGCCTCCTTGATCTGCAGGAAGAGCGGCTCGCCGAGGGTGCGCCCGGACAGCAGGGCGATGTAGCAGCGGGTGCCGACGCTGCCGACGCCGACCACCTTGCGGGCCGCGTCGGCCAGTTGGAACCGGTCCAGCAGGTGGCGGCGGTCCTCGGGCAGGGTGCTGCGGTAGGAGCTGAACACCTTGCCGATCGCCTTGAAGTCGTCCTCCGGAACCGGCTCCAGCAGCGGCGGGTCGCTGATGATCCGCGGCTGGCCCTCGCGCTCCTCGGTGAGCTTGGCCAGCGCCTGCAGGCTGGTGCGGCGGCGGGCGTGCTCGAGGTTGCGGGCGGCCCGCTCGCGCCGGCGGCCGCGGAGCAGGGCGAGCACCTGGTCGGCGGAGACCGTCTCGTACCAGACGTCCAGCTCGCCGGCGCCCGCCAGCCGGCGCATCGCCCGGCGGTAGGCGGTGGCGGCGGCGCGGGCGGCGGCGTGCGCCTTGCCGTCCGGCTCGCCGTTGTCCCGGGCGGCCACCGCCACGCTGGCGGCCAGCCGCTTGACGTCCCACTCGAAGGGGCCGGGGTAGGTCTCGTCGAAGTCGTTCAGGTCGAACAGCAGGATGCGCTCGGGAGAGGCGAAGACGCCGAAGTTCAGCAGGTGGGCGTCGCCGCAGAGCTGTACCTCCAGGCCGGTGTTCGGCAGCGCCGCCAGATCGGCCGCCAGCACGGCCGCGGCGCCGCGCAGGAAGGCGAACGGCGACCCGGCCATCCGTCCGTGACGGATCGGCAGCAGTTCGGGCACCCGGTCCGCGCCCTGGTCCAGCAGCACCCTGACCGGATCGGGGCGGTCGGTCGCCGGAATCCAGTTGCCGTGCTCGCGCCGCCCCACCCGCTGCCGGGCCGCCCGCCCCCGCTTGGCCCGCTCCGCCGCCGTGACCACTCTCGCCCTCCTGAGCCGCGGCCCGCCCGGGCCGCCCAGACCCATCGTCAGGGGAAGGCGCTCGGGCCGCATCCGGGGCGCCTGCCTCAGTGGCCGCGGCCGAAGAGCTGGTCCAGCGAGCGCCGCTCCCGCTTGGTCGGCCGCCCGGCCCCGCGCTCCCGGGTGGCCACCGGGGCGTTGAGGTTGAACGGGTCGGAGGAGGGGCGCGGCGGGCTGTTGTCCACGTAGCAGTCGACGGCGACCGAGGCGCCGACCCGCTTGCTGAGCAGCCTGGCGACGATCACCACCCGGTCCCACTCCTCCTGGCGGACCCGCACCTCGTCCCCCACCTTGAGCGCCTGCGCCGGTTTGGCCCGCTCCCCGTTCACCCGCACGTGCCCGGCCCGGCAGAGCCCGGCGGCGGCGGAGCGCGTCTTGGCCAGCCGCACCGCCCAGACCCAGGCGTCGACTCGGACGGAACCCACCTCTTCAGCCATGCTTCCGACCTTAGGGCCTGTCTCTCGGATCACGTCGGGCGGGCGCCGCCGACGCCCGCACCCCGACGCCGCCCGCTGTCCGGCGTGACCCGAAGGACAGGCCCTCCCCGCGGCCCTCCTCCCGCCGGACCCACCTGGCCAGGGCCCGGGAGAGGGGCGGGAGGAGGTAGCGGGCGGGGGCGGGGGCGAGGAGGAGGTGGGCGTCGACCAGGTGCTCCAGGGCCGCGCCGTCGACCTCCCGCAGCGGCACCGCGCCGTCCCCGCCGGGCTGCTCGGTGCCCAGCGCGCGGAAGGCCGCCGCCGACCGCGGGTCCAGGGAGGCGTAGCTCTCCGCCAGGGCGCGGCGGACGTCCAGGGTGCCGACGCGCAGTTCGTCCAGCACCCGCTCGGGGTCCGCCAGCCGGGCCGCCAGGTGGGCCAGCGACCAGGTGGGCCGGGTGCCCAGGCGGGCCGCGCAGACGCGCAGGGCCAGCGGCAGGCCGTCGCAGAGGTCGACCAGGGCGGCGGCCGCCTCGGGTTCGGCGGCGGCGCGGGACGGGCCGAGCAGGCCCTCCAGCAGCCGGCGGCCCTCCGCCGGGGCGAGCGGTTCCAGCAGCAGCGGCCGGGCGCCCGGCAGGTCGGCGAGGCGGTCCCGGGAGGTCACCAGCGCCGCGCTGCCCGGGCCGGTGGGCAGCAGCGGGCGCAGCTGGTCCGCGCCATGGGCGCCGTCGAGCACCACCAGCACCCGGCGGTCCGCGAGCACCGACCGGTACAGCGCCGTGCGGGGCGCCGTCCCGGCGGGGATCGAGGGAGCCGGCACACCCAGCGAGGCGAGCAGCGTCCAGAGCACCTGCCCGGTCCGCTCCGCCGCCCGCCCCGGCACGCCGCCCAGCTCGGCGTAGAGCGCGCCGTCCGGGAACGCCGCCCGCACCAGGTGCGCCGCCCGCAGCGCCACCGCGCTCTTGCCGACCCCGGCCCCGCCCGTCACCACCGCCACCTGCGGCGCACCGGACGGATGACAGAGCGTCAGCTGGCTGGTCAGGAGTGCGACCTCCCGCTCCCGTCCGGTGAAGTCGGCAAGCTGGGGCGGCAGCTGATGGGAGGTCAGCAGCGTGGCGCTCAGCACCCGACGGTGCGTCTCCCGCAGCTCCGGCCCCGGCGGCGTGCCCAACTCCCGGTCCAGCACCCGCTGGGCCCGCCGGAAGGCCTCCAGTGCCTCGTGCGGCCGCCCGTCCCGGTCCAGCGCGGTCATCAGCTGCGCCCAGAACCGCTCCCGCTCGGGGTGCGCGGTGGTCAGCTCGCGCAGCTCGGTCAGCGCGTCGGTCTGGCGGCCCATCCGCAGCTCGGCCGCCATCCGCAACTCCAGGGCGTCGAGCCGGGTTTCGGCCAGCCAGTCGGCCTCCTCGCGGTGCAGCGCGTCCGAGGGCACGTCCATCAGCGCCGGGCCGCGCCAGAGCGCGAGGGCGTCGCGCAGCAGGTCGGCGGCGTGCGGCACGGCGTCCGCGCGCAGCGCCGCCAGTCCCCGGTCGCGCAGGTCGGTGAAGCGGTGCAGGTCGAGCTCGGACGGCGCGGCGCGCAGCAGGTAGCCGCCGGCCCGGGTCTCGATCCGCTCGCCCGCCGGGCCGAGCACCTGGCGCAGCCGCATCACGTAGTTGCGCAGGGTGGTGCCGGCGCTGCGCGGCGGGCGCCCGTCCCAGACCAGGTCGGCCAGCCGGTCGGTCGGCACCGGCTGCCCCCGCCGCATCAGCAGAGCGGCCAGCAGGATGCGCTGTTTGGGCGCGGGAACCGGGTGCGCGCCCGCCGCGTCCCGTACCAGCAGTGGCCCCAGAATCCCGAACTCCACCTGAGTGGCCCCCTCGGTTCGTGTGACGAGGGCATGTCTAGCCCGGGGGCGGCCGGTTCGGGGAGCGGGGCGGGTGCCGGTCAATCAATTCCGGACAACCACGGGCCGGCCCGCCCGGAAACCCCGGGCGGGCCGGCCGGCGGGAGCCCCGAGGGGCCGCGGATCAGCCGCAGTGGCTCCAGCCGCTGGTCCAGGAGGCGCTGCCGTAGGAGCCGCCCCAGCGCACGCAGGTGGCCGGAGCGTACTCGTGGACCGGTCCGGCGTAGTAGGTGAAGCTGCCCGGGTTGCTGCCCGAACTGCCGCCCTGCACGGCCAGGGTGGCGTTCATCGAGACCTTGCCCGAGGGGTTGGCGGCCAGCGTGACCACGCAGTTGTCACCGTTGGCCGCGTCGTAGAGCAGGTAGACGGTCGCGTTGCCGAGGCCGTGGCTGTCGATCACCGAGTAGCCGCTGCCGCACACCTGGCTGGCCGTGTACGGGTTGCCGGTGGCGGGGGAGGGGGTCGGCGAGCCGGTGCCGCAGTGGTCCCAGCTGCTCGTCCAGGAGCTTCCGGCGTACGAGCCGCCCCACTGCACGCAGGAGTTGGGGGCGTAGGCGCTCACCGGTCCGGCGTAGTAGGTGAAGTTGCCCGGGTTGTTGGTCGAACTGCCGCCCTGCACGGCCAGGGTGGCGTTCATCGAGACCGCGCCGGCCGGGATCTTGGCGAGCGTGGTGACGCAGTTGTAGCCGGTGGACCCGTCGTACAGCAGGTAGACGACGGCGCCGCCCAGGTCGTGCGAGTCGATCACGCCGTAGCCGCTGCCGCAGACCTGGGTGGGCGAGTACGGGTTGGCGCCGGTGCCCCCGCCGGTGCCGCTGGCCACCGGCGAGGTGTAGCCGACGATGTAGTAGCCGTCACCGGTGTCCACGGTGCTCGGCTCGCTGCCCACCGCGACCTGCCCGGCCGGGATGGTGATCCGGACCACGCTCGAACTCACCGCGAAACCGGCCATGGTGCCGGTGCCGGTGGTGCCGTTCCAGTCGCCGTTGGCGGTGGTCACCGAGCCGTCGCTGTTCACGGAGGTGACGATCGCCACGTGGTGGATCTCGGAGTTGTAGATCGAGCCGTACTCCACCGCGTCGCCCGGCTGCGGCCGGTAGCCGGTGGAGGTGTGCTGGGTGCCGTTGTTCAGGCCGTAGGTCTGGAAGCTGGCGGCACCGGCGTCCAGGCCGCCGGTGTAGAAGCCCTCGTTCGCCCAGACCCACATGGCGAAGTCGGCGCACCAGTACTCCGGCCCGCCGGAGTAGCCGCCCGCGCAGCTGTGCTCGAACTGCGAGCCGCCCAGGCTGTTGTAGGTGGGGGTGTTGGCGCAGGTACCCGCGGTCTTGCCGATGTTGGCGGCGGCCAGCGCGGCGGCGCCGCTGCCGGTCGGAGTGGTGGCGGAGGCGGCCGTTGCGGGCAGGAGGGAGACCAGGCCCAGCAGTAGCACCGCCGACGCGGCGCCGGCGGTCCGGCGCAGGAGTCGTATGACGTTCACCGTTTTCCTTTTGGGGAAGCGGAGTTGCGGACGTCCGCACCCCAGCGCCGCCCGGCCCCCGGCGGAAGGGGGGATGCCGGGGCCGGGCGGGCAGAAGAGGCGCGGCGCGGTGCAGTCTCGACGGTGGACGTATCGGCGCCGTATCGCGGAACTGACGTATCGTCAGTCGGTGGGGAGCTGTTTGGCCGGCTGTCAGCCCGCGTTCGGGTAGCGGCAGGCGGCCTGTTCGGCCGTGGTCTGCTCCTCGGCGGTCAACTGGGCAGGCTGGGCCGGCTGGGCGGGCTGGGAGTCGCCGGCCGCCGGAACCGTGCGGGCGTCGATCACCCCGGTCGGGCCGTCGCCGCCGAGGCAGGCCACGGCGACCACGGTGACGGGCTGCTGTTCGCCCTGGGCCTGGCCCTGCTCCTGGCCCGGGTCGTTGTTCGCGGCGAGTGCGCCGAGCCGCCAGGAGTAGCTGAAGTCGTGGTCCAGGCTGCTGTTCAGGTTCAGCTGGTGCCAGGTCGGCTTCTCCGGCGGTGCGGTGGGCGTACCGGCCGGGCTGGGCGGGGTGTTGGCGTACCGGGCGGCGAACCCGACGATGCCCAGGTGGGCGCCGGTGGCCTGGAGTTGGATGGTGTCCGAACTGGCCGAGGAGCGGCCCAGGTTGAGCGTGATCGCGCTGGGCAGCGGGGTGCCGTCCGGGCAGGAGGTCGGTGTCATCGAGGCGGGCGGGTTGCCGTGGATGATCGCCGAGGCCACCAACCCGCCGCCGTAGACCTCGAACCAGCGGACGTCCACCGAGTGGCCGGTCTGGTCGAAGACCACGTCGCCGACGCAGAAGCCGGTGAAGTGCAGCCGGCAGCCGGGCGGGACGGTGCGCAGGGTGGGCGAGTTGAGGCTGGCGCCGGTCCGCACGTGGGCGCCGTTGCCGTAGGTCAGGCCGACGAAGTCGGAGCTCTGGGCGCCGGCGGTGCCGCTGCCGGTCGCGGTCGCGGTGGCGGCCGGGGGTGTCGGGCCGCAGGCGCTGGTGTCGGCCTGGGCCCGGTCCAGCACACCGAGGCGGGTGACGATCAGGGTGGCGATCAGCGCGAAGGCGGCGGCCACGGCGAGGATCGTCCGGCTGCGCCACTGGCGGCGGGGCGGGGCGGGGGGTATGGCGGAGGGTATGGAGGCGGCGGGCGGCGGAGTCGGGGCCGGGGTGGGCGCCGGCTCCGGTTCTGGTTCCGTCGCTTGTTCCGTGGCCGTGGCCGTGGCCGTCGTCGGTTCTGGCTCCGGCTCCGGCTCGGGGTCCGGCTGGGCGTCGGCGGTGCCCCGCTGCTCGGTCAGCACGCGGTTGAGCTCCCGCCAGCGGGCCTCCCACTCCGCGGTGTCGCCACCGCAGGCGCCCACGTAGGCCAAGGTCACCTCCATGCTGGGCGCCCGCACCCCGCCGGCGGCATCGCTCAAGGTGGTGGCGCCGAACCCCGCTGTGGTGGCGAGGGCTCGGTAGGTCGGGTTGCCCGCCCGTTCGCGCACGAGCCGCAAGTCGTGCGCGAAGGCCTGCAGCGGCCCTTCGGTCGGGTCGATGGGACGTGGTTTGCGGGCCAACGAGTCTCCTGGGCTCTGCCCGACCGCCGCTGCTACGAGACGGCCGGGGCTGTCGTCCGAACGCGCGTTCCTGTTGGTGGTACCTGAGGGCTGGTCAGTCTGGCGCCAGCGATCGTACTCGCTGCTCAATCGGCCCGGCGACCGAGTGGGGCGGCTCGGCCGGAAGCGTTGTCATGTTTCGGCCGATAGGCGCTCAGGTAACGGGCGATCACATCCAGCAGGGTGCAGGTGAACGGGTTGTTGAATCCCGCCGGAACTCTTGTTGACCTGATCATGTCTGGCTAGCCTCATCGCGGGTCAACCAGCCGAACGGAGATTCGGTAGGCCGTACACCCCCACCTGCCCGCGGACCGTACCCCGGTCCACGGGCCGACCCGTCCGCGCAGTGCCCCTCGGTCCCACAGCCACAGGAGGCAGTCAGTTGTTCAGCTCCCCCACCACCGCCCGGATCCGGAAGACCGCCCTCGCGCTCACCGGAACCGCTGCACTCGCCGTCTCCAGCCTGGCCGTCGCCGCTGGACCGGCCGATGCGGCGAGCGGTGCCGCCGTCCACACCAAGGGCGGCACGTCCTGGATCCGCTCCTGTGCCACGCTGGCCGCCGGTGACACCATGGCCTGCAACGCGCTCAAGGTCACCAGCGCGGTCCAGCACATCAGCCCCCTGGGCGTGACCCCCAACGCCACGCCGTCGGGCTTCGGGCCGGCTGACCTGCTGAGCGCCTACAACCTGCCGGCGAACGGCGGTGCGGGCCAGACCGTCGCCATCGTCGACGCCTACAACGACCCCAACGCCGAGTCCGACCTGGCCGTCTACCGCGCCCAGTACGGCCTGCCGGCCTGCACCACGGCCAACGGCTGCTTCAAGAAGGTCAGCCAGACCGGCAGCACCAGCAAGCTGCCGGCCGGCAACTCCGGCTGGGCCGGCGAGATATCGCTCGACCTGGACATGGTCTCGGCGATCGCGCCCAACGCGCACATCATCCTGGTCGAGGCGACCACGGCGAGCATGAGCAACCTGGGCACGGCGGTGAACGAGGGCGTCAAACTCGGCGCCAAGTTCGTCTCCAACAGCTACGGCGGCGGCGAGTCCTCGGCCGACTCCTCGTACGACAGCAGCTACTTCAACCACCCGGGCGTCGCGATCACCGCCTCCTCGGGCGACTCGGGCTACGGGGTGGAGTACCCGGCGGCGTCCAAGTACGTCACGGCGGTCGGCGGCACCGCGCTCACCCGCGCCACCAACAGCCGCGGCTGGAGCGAGTCGGTCTGGTCCACCAGCAGCACCGAGGGCGCCGGCTCCGGCTGCTCCGGCTACGAGGCCAAGCCGACCTGGCAGACGGACACCGGCTGCTCGCACCGCACGGTGGCCGACGTCTCCGCGGTCGCCGACCCGGCCACCGGCGTCGCCGTCTACCAGACGTACGGCGCCTCCGGCTGGTCCGTCTACGGCGGCACCAGCGTCGCCGCCCCGCTGATCGCGGCCGTCTACGCGGATGCGGGCGCCCCGACCGCCGCCGTCCCGGCGGCCGACGCCTACGCCCACCCGTCCGCGCTGAACGACGTCACCGCGGGCGCCACCACCTCGTGCAGCCCGTCCTACCTCTGCACCGCGGGCGCCGGCTACGACGGCCCGACGGGCCTCGGCACCCCGAACGGCCTGGCGGCGTTCACGGGCTGACGCCCGGTCGAGGTCCAACGGGACCCGGGACGCCCAACGGAGGTGGGGCGTCCCGGGTCCCGGCGTTTGGCGGGGGAGGGGCGGTGACCCGAGGCCCGGGGATGTGCGCCGGAGGTCGGCGGAGCCGACTTCCGCGCTGGGCCGCCCGGGTGGGCCGCGGGTGCGGCCCGCCGTGCACAGGTACTCACGGCATCACCTCCGAGGACCGTCCAACGGACCCCGCCCTCGCCCGTCGCCCCACCCGTCGCCCCCGCCCATGGACTCCCGCCCGCCGCCCCCGGATCAGGAGGCATGATGGGTTGTCAGTCCACAGACATGGGAGACCCGGTGACCCTCGACATCCAACCGCTCGACCCGCGCCACGCCACCGAAGAGACCCTCGACGGCTACCACGTGATGCGGGCCGCGGCCTGGGCCGTCGACTTCCCCGAGGACCCGCCGCTGACCAGGGAGGGCGCGATCGGCCGGCTCCGCACCCCGCCCGCGCACGAGGGTCCGGGCCGAGTCTGGGCGGGCTACCTGGACGGGCGGCTGATCGGCACGGTCCGGCTGGCGCTGCCCGACGCCCCGAACGACGGGATCGCCAACGTCGAGGTGTTCGTCCACCCCGAACTGCGGCGGCGCGGGCTCGGCACCGCGCTGCTGCGGTCAGTGCTGCCCGACGTGCTGGAGTCCGGCCGCGGCACCGTGCACGGCACACCGGTGAAGCCCGAATCCGCCGCCGCGCCGTGGGCGGCCGGCCTCGGGTTCGAGGTGACCCACAGCATGGTGATGCAGCTCCTGCGGGTCACCGAGACCCCGGCGCACCTCTGGGACGTCCCGATACCGGCCGGCTACCGGCTGGAACAGTGGACCGGCGCGACCCCCGAGCCGCTGATCGAGTCGTACGCGCTGGCCCGACAGGCCGTCAGCGACGCACCGTGGGGCCGGACCAGCTTCCGGACGCCGCGCTGGACCGCCGACCAGATCCGGTCCGAGGACCGCGAGCTGGCCGCGGCCGGTACCGAACCCTGGGTGGCGGTCGCCGTCGACGAGACCACCGGGCAGGTGGCCGGCATGCACTCCGTCCACAACTACCCGCACCGCCCGACCTACGGCTACGTCCAGGACACCGCCGTACTCTCCGCCCACCGCGGCCACGGCCTGGGCCGGGCGATCAAGGCGGCCCTGATGCGTCGGGCGCTGGAGCGGCGGCCCGACCTGGAGCTCGTCTTCACCACCACGGCGGTCACCAACACCCACATGATCGGCATCAACCAGGTGCTCGGCTACGCGACGGCCCGGACCCTGGACTGGATCGAGACCCCGACGTCGCGCCTGGTCGACCGGCTGCGCGAGCGACTGGGCGGGTCGCACCCCTGAGTCGGACCGCCACCCAGCAGTGCAACCGCTGATCGCGGGCCCGCGCGCTCCGAGCGAGGTCGACCATGGCCTCCAGGACATGCCGGGATGATCCTCTGATGGTCTCCGAACAGGCCTGCGTACCACCGCGGGCCGGGAAGGCACGCCCGTGCTCAGCGCGGTCGCCGATGATGGCTCCACCCGGTCCGGCTCCCTGATCGACGAGATCGTGCGCGAGGGCCCCGAATTCCCGAAGGCCGCCGCAAGGATCACCGACGACCGTGAAGAGGCCCGGGCCGGCGCGCACTTCGAAAGCGGCGTCCTGGTCGAGCGCGAGGCCGCGGCATGACGCGCCGCCCGACACTGCTCGTCGTCAGCGGCCCGCCCGGGGCGGGCAAGACGACCCTGGCGCATGCCCTGGCCGAGGTTCTGGGCTGGCCGACGGTCTGCCGTGACGAGATCAAGGAACGCCTGGCCGCCACCGGTGCGGACCCCGCCGATCACTCGAACCTGAAGACGCTGGAGGTGTTCTTCCGCACTCTCGGCGACCTCCTGGCCTCGGGGGAGAGCCTGGTGGCAGAGGCGGCCTTCCAGGACCGACTCTGGCGTCCGGGCCTGGAACCGCTCGCGGATCTGGCCGACATCCGCATCGTGCGCTGCACCGTCGATCCCGAAGTCGCCCGCATCCGCATCGCCCAGCGCGCCGCCGAGGATCCCTCGCGCGCCGTTCATGCGGACGCCGAGCTGCTGCACAGGATCGCGGCAGGGGAGCGGCCGATCGAGTCGTGGGTCCCGATCGCGCTCGACGTCCCCTGTCTGCTCGTGGACACCACGCAGGGCGGGCGGGCAGCCCTGACACGAATCGTCGAATTCGCCGCACACGTCGCAGGGCCAGCCTCTGACGATCCGCTGACGACTCCTACTGGCCCATGAGATCGCTGCAGCACCTGTCACCAGGCCGGCCGAGCGGCGAGCCGGCTCAGAGCCGGTGCCGCACCCACACGTTCGGCTCGACGTAGACCGCCACCCCCGCCGTCACGTCGCAGTGCACGGGGACCAGGGCGCCGGGGACCAGGACCGGGCCGGGGGTGTCGAAGGGGAGGCCGGTCCAGGTGCGCCATTCGGGGAGGGAACCGGGGATGGTCATGGAGGCGGGGGCGACCTTCTCGATCGTGGCGCCGGCGCGGACGTGGACGCGGAGCCAGGGGTCGTGGGGGAGGCCGTCGGCGGGGCGGCTGCGGAAGGCGTAGTCGGACATCGGGGTGTCCGGCTCCTGGTGCTTGGCGCTGGGGCGGACGGGGGCGACCAGGTCGGTGAAGCCGCGGGCGGCGGCGTTGCGGCGCATGGCGGTGAGGAGGGTGGTGGAGAGGCCGGTGCCCTGGGCGTCGGGGCGGATGGCGATCTCCAGCGCGGTCACGGTGTCGGGCGTGTCGCCGCGGCGATGGTCGGCGACGGCCCAGAGCAGCACCGCGTCCCAGCCGCGGTCGGGCAGCAGGCCGCCGCGCTTCGGGGAAGTCAGTGCGAACGGGGCGCTGAGGCCGCGGGCGACCAGTTCGCCGTCGCGGTCGGTGGCGATCAGCACGTACTCCGGGAAGAGTTCCGGGACCAGGCCGAAGCAGGCGTTGGCGGCCGTGTCGTGGAGCATGAAGGCGGCCCAGCTGTCGGGCATGCCCCAGAGGCGGTCGGCGTACTCGGGCCGCTCGGCGAGGGTGGTCACGGTGAGCTCGGAGAGGTGCATCCCCGCAGGCTAGGGCCGAGATGGCGGGTCCTGCCAGCGGAAATCCGGCGAGCGGAAATCCGCCCGGTCCGCTTGCAGCTCCCCCGAGGGGAGGCGGCAGGCTGGGTCGGGTGGACGGCGATACGTGGTACTCGATCGGTGATCTGGCCCGGCTGGCCGGGGTGACGGTGAAGACGGTGCGGTTCTACTCGGACCGGGGCCTCCTGGCACCCGCCGGGCGCAACCCGGCCGGGCACCGCCGGTACCGGGCGGAGGACCTGGACCGGCTGGAACTGGTGCGGACGCTGCGCGATTTGGGGCTGGACCTGGCCACCGTGCGGCGGGTGCTGGAGCGCGAGCTGTCGCCGGCCCGGGTGGCGGCCGAGCACGCCGCCGCGCTGGAGGTGCAGCTGCGGGTGCTGCGGCTGCGCCAGGCCGTGCTGGTGATGGCGGCCGAACGAGCTTCGAGCCTGGAGGAGTTGGGGACGATGAACAAGCTGGCCCGGCTGGCCGCCGAGGAACGGCGGCAGCTGATCGAGGAGTTCCTGGACGAGGCACTGGGCGGGCTGGCCGAGCGGCCGGAGTACCGGGGTGTCGCCCGGTCGCTCACCCCGGAGCTGCCCGAGGGGTGCACGGAGGCGCAACTGCGGGCCTGGGTGGAGCTGGCGGAGCTGAGCCGGGAACCGGGGTTCCGGGCCGCGCTGCGTGCGATGGTCGAGCGGCACGCGAGGGAGAGCACGGCGAGAGGGGCGGGCGACGGGCGGCCGCGGCCCGATCTGGTGGCGGCCGTGCGGCGGATCGCGGAGGCGGGCACGGGGCTGGACCCCGGTGCGGCGGCCGCGGGGCCGACCGCCGAGGCGCTGCGGGCGGCGGGCGCGAGCAGTCCCGAGGCCTTGGAGAGCGCCTACGACCCGCGCCTGGCCCGGTACTTGAGCCTGCTCGCGGTGGTCAACGAGTGGCCCGCCCCGGTGGACCCCCGCCCGGCGCTCGCCTGGGCGGCAGCCGTGCTGCGCGCCCATCCCGCCTAGGCCGCCCATCCCGCCCATGCTGCCCATCCCTCCCAGCCCGGCGAGGCGTGAATTTGAACACGTTCAAGCTTGCGGTACGGTTGCCATCAGTAGCGCCGGTATACGGCGTTCTGCGCGGGTCTGTCCGGAAAGCGGGGCAGCTGGTGCATCTGATGGGGGGACGCGGGAATGGGCGTGCACGGTTTCGCCGGATGGGTGGCGGAGTTCGAGGGGGAGAAGGCGGGCCGGGCGGCGACGCCGGAGCCGGAGTGGGGCCGGGGAGCCGACCTGCCCGCCGCGCTCTGCCGCAGCCTGCAGAAGTTCCAGGTCGGCGAGGACGGCGACGGCGCCAACCTGATCGCCAAGGCCGACCGGGCCGGCGACCCCGGCTACTCGGCGGCCGTGCGGCTCTTCGTCGACGAGGAGCGCAACCACGCCCGCCTGCTGGCGGAACTGCTGGGCGCGGCCGGCGTCCCGCTGCTGGACGGCCACTGGACCGACGCGCTGTTCGTCCGGGCCCGCAGGCTGCTGGGCCTGCGCACCGAGTTGATGGTGCTGATGGTCGCCGAGCTGGTCGCCGTCGAGTACTACGGGAAGGTGCGCGACGGCGTCGCCGACCCGCTGGCCCGGGACGTCGCGGCGCGGATCCTGCGCGACGAACGGCGGCACATCCCGTTCCACGTCCTGCGGTTGCGCCAGTCGCCGGCCGGGCGCGCGGCGCCGTTCCAACTGTTCGCGGTGCTGGTGTGGCGGCTGCTGGTGCCGGTCGCGGCGGTCTTCGTGGCGGTGGACCACGGCCCGGCGCTGCACGCCGTCCGGGCCTCCCGGGTCGGCTTCGTGCTCGCGGTGCTGCGCCGGGCCTCGGCCGTCGCGGCGGAGCTGTCCGGCAAGGGCGACCGGGCGACCGCGCCCGTGACCGCGCCCGAGCCGGCCGGCGAGTGATCGGTCAGCCAGTCACCGCGCCGTCCTCCGGGCGGCCGAACTGCACGTACTCGATGACCGCCCCGCCCGGGTGCCGCAGGGTCGCGTTGCGGCCGGTCGGCACCGGGTTGGGGCCGTCCAGCACGGTGCCGGTGGGCAGCACGGCGTCCAGGTCGTCCACCAGCACGGTCGCCTGGGTGGCCCGGTAGGGGGCCAGCGCCTCCGGCGTGCCCGCGATCAGCAGGAAACCGCCGACGCTCGCCAGCTCCAGGCCGCGGTAGTCGAACCGCAGCCGCGGCTGCTCGCCGGCGAGCGCGGTGAAGGTGGGTAGGGCGGTGTCCAGGTCGTCCACGTAGATGCGGGCCAGGGTGGCGAGCGCGGGCATGGCGGGGCCTCCGGAGTGCCGGCTTGATCGTTTCGACTTTCCCGAAACGTTGAAACGATCGGCATACTAGCTGCCATGACGGAGGGACGGGAACGGGCACCGGAGCTGGATCTCGAACTGGCGGCGGTGCTGCACGCGCTCGGCGACCCGGTGCGGCTTGCGCTGGTCCGGCGGATGGCCGAGCTGGGGGAGAGCGCCTGCAGCCCGGACGGCCTGGTGGTGCCGCGCTCGACGCTCTCCAACCACTGGCGGATCCTCCGGGAGGCGGGGCTGACCACCACCCGGCAGGAGGGCAAGAACCGGATCATGGCGCTGCGCCGCGCGGAGCTGGACGCCCGCTTCCCCGGCCTGCTCGCCGCCGTGCTCGGCGGGCCCTGACCCGTACCGCCGCCGCGCTCAGTGCTGGAAGGACACCTCGGGGAACGCACCTGACGGCCCGTCGAGCAGCGGCTGCGCGATGCCCTTGAGCTGGAGGTCGAAGAAGGCCGCCACATAGGCCTGGGTGATCCGCTCCTCACGCGCCGGCGGCACCGTCTCGCCCTGCACCGGCACGCCGAGCCCGGCCGCGAGCAGCGGCAGGTCGGTGAAGCTGGAGTGGGTGAACCCGTCGACGGTCACCCAGCGCTTCCAGCCGGACAGCTGCTGCCAGGCCGCGGACCAGTTCTCGAACGCGGGCCCCGTGAGTTCGTCCGGGGCGCCGAAGAGCAGGAAGGGACGGTCGCCGACCCCGGCAGCCGGCTGCTCCTCGTGGAAGCTGCCGTCCAGGTCGGCACCGGCCCGGATCCGGGGGTCCTGGGCCATCGTGAGGGCGGCCGAGGAGCCGCCGATCGAGTGGCCCGCCAGGCCGATCCGGTGGCGGTCGATCAGGTGGGCGTAGCGCCAGGCCGGGTGCGGGCCGGTCAGCTGGTCGATGACGAAGGAGAGGTCCTTCGCCCGGCTGTGCTCGATGTCCGTGAACCCGTTGGGCGGCGGGTTGTCGCAGATCAGGCAGGTCAGGGTCTGCCCGTCGGGGAAGGTGGTGCCGAAGTTCTCGTAGGTGTGGTCCACGGTGGCGACCACGTAGCCGCGCGAGGCGAGGTCCTCGGCGAGGCCGGTGAGCGAGGAGCGGGGAAAGCTGAAACCGGGCGAGAGCACGACCAGCGGGTACTTGCCCGGTGCCGGTACGGCGCCCTGGTTCGCCCAGGTGGCGGGCAGCGGGAGCGGGCCTGGCGGGATCGGCGTGCCGGCCGGGGCCTTGCCCGCGAGCAGCAGGTGGGCCTCCTGCTGGGTCATGTAGGGCGCGGGCCCGGTGCCGGTGCCGGGGCGGGCGGGGTAGAAGAGCGAGACCATCAGCCGGCGCGGCCCGGCGCTGGGTACCCACGGGTCGGTGCGCTGGTGGTCGACCAGCTCCAGGGCCGTGGTCCCGACGGTCAGCGGGCCGGTGGGGCGCGGCAGGGCGAAGCCGTCGGCGACCGCGGGGGAGCCGGGCTCCGAGATGGGCGCGGCAGCGGAGGGCGGGGCCGCGGCGGCGGAGACCGAGACGGGCAGGACGAGGGTCAGCAGGGCGGCCGCGGCGGCCACCCGACGAGGTGTGATCATGGGCTCAACGCTAGGAATTCGCGCCGCCGCGGGCGTCCGCCCGCAGGCCTCCGCCCACGGGATGACGGGGCATCAGCCGGTGGGCGGATGCGGCTGCCGGGGGCTCAGCCCGGCTGCGGGGCAGGCCGGAGCCGGCCATCTGCTCCGGTGGAGAGCGGGAGGAACCGGCAGTGCCGGCAGTGCTCCGCCAACTCCGCCGGCAGGGCCCGGCCCCCGATCCTGCCAGGGCCGGGCGCACGGCGCTGAGCTGGGATTTTGCGAAACCTTGCACCCCGAGTGAAGCGATAACCCGTACGCCATATGATCAACCGTCAGTGTGACTTGATGGCATGTCATTTGGTCGAGTGATCAGAGTGTCTGAGGAGACGCGAATCATGACGCAGACGGGGGCGCGGGACCTGGCGGGCAAGGTCGCCATCGTGGTCGGCGGCAGCCGCAACCAGGGTGCGGCCTGCGCCGAGGTGCTGGCGGCGCGCGGGGCGACCGTGGTGATCAGCTACGCCAACAACGCGGCGGCGGCCGAGGAGACGCTGGCCGCGCTGCGCGAGCACGGGGTGACGGCCGAGGCGGTGCACTCCGACGCTGCGGTCTCGGCCGACGTCACCGCGCTGTTTGAGGGAGTGGTGGCCCGGCACGGCCGGGTGGACATCGTGGTGCACACCCCGGGCATGGTGCTGAAGAAGCCGCTGGCCGAGGTGACCGACGAAGAGTTCGACCGCATGATCGACATGAACACCCGCAGCGCCTTCCACACCCTGCGGGCCGCCGCGCGCACGCTCGGCGACAACGGGCGGTACGTGATCCTCTCCACCACCCTCACCTCCGTGATGACCGGCCCGTACGGCCTCTACTCCGGCAGCAAGGCGGCGGTGGAGCGCATGGTGCTGGCGGCGGCCAAGGAACTCGGCCCGCGCGGCATCACCGTCAACGCCGTGGCGCCCGGCCCGGTCGACACCTCCTTCTACCGCGCCGCCGAGACCCCCGAGTCGATGGCGGCCGCCTCCCAGCACAGCCCGCGCGGCCGGCTCGGGCAGCCGGGCGACATCGCCCCGGTGGTGGGCTGGCTGGTCGGCGAGGAGGCCGGCTGGGTCTCCGGCCAGACGGTGCGCGCCAACGGCGCGATGTTCTGACCGCACCGGTCACCGAGCAGGACGAAGACAGCGGACGAAGGGGGACGGGACCGTGGCCGACTGGGGCACCATCTCGGCGCTGGCCACGGCCGGCGGCACGCTGGTACTGGCCGGGGCCTCCTTCGCCTCGATCCGCTCGGCCGACCGCGCGGCGCTCTCGGCCGAGCGGGCGCTGCTCGCCTCGCTGCGCCCGCTGCTGGTCGCCTCCCACCTGGGCGAGCCGGACCAGAAGGTGATCTGGCAGGACGGGCACGGCGCCAAGCTCGCGGGCGGCGCGGGCTACCTGCGGCTGGTCGGCGACCAGGTCTACCTGGCCGTCTCGCTGCGCAACGTCGGGCCGGGGCTGGGTGTGATCCACGGCTGGCGGGTGGTCGGCCACCCGGTGGCGGAGCGCCGCGAGCAGCCCGACCCCGCCGACTTCCGCGAGCAGGCCAGGGACCTCTACGCGGCACCCGGCGGCACCAGCTTCTGGCAGGCGGCGATCCGCGACCCGGCGGACCCGGACCACCAGCCGCTCTGCGAGGCGATGAAGCTGCGCGAGCGGGTGGACTTCGACCTGCTCTACGGCGATGCGGAGGGCGGGCAGCGGGTGATCAGCCAGTTCTCGCTCTTCCCGGCGCACGGGACCGAGGACGGCTGGATCTGCCAGGTGGTCCGGCACTGGAACCTGGACCGGCCGAACCCGCGGTGAGGGGGACAGTGGCGGGTTCTGCGAGGGACCTTCCGCCGAGCGCCGGTCAGCTGATATGAAGTCAGGGAGTCGTCCTGTCAACCGAGATGGTCTCGGCGGACGGGCGTTCCGTCGTTCTCCACCGCCCGCGCGTGCTGGCGTCCGGGCGTTACCTGCGGTTGCCGCCGCCGGGAGTGTGGGCTCCCGCCGGCGGCAGCGCGCAGGTCGGCGGGCACTCGGCACTGGCGGGATCTTGATGGCGGATGGCATTCCTGCCGCTGGCCGGGCCGCCCGGGCCGCGGGCAAGCTGGGCCCATGACCAGCGCAGACAACACCGCCGCCGCGGGCGACACCATCGTGCCCGACACCAAGGACTGGACCTGGGTGCTGGAGCGCGCCTGCCCCGACTGCGGCCTCGACACCGCTTCGGTGGACACCGCCACCGTCCCCGTCCTGGTCCGCGCCAACGCGGCCGGCTGGACCGTGCTGCTCGACGGCGACCCGGCGGAACTGCGCCGGCGGCCCGACCCGGCGACCTGGTCGGCCCTGGAGTACGCCTGCCACGTCCGCGACGTCTTCCGCCTCTTCGCCTACCGGCTGGACCTGATGCTCACCCAGGACGGCCCGCTCTTCCCGAACTGGGACCAGGACGAGACCGCGCTCGCCGAGCGCTACGGTGAGCAGGACCCGGCGGTGGTCTCGGCCGAACTGGCGGAGGCGGCCGAGGTGATCGCCGCCGCCTTCGAGCGGGTCGAGGGCGCCCAGTGGGACCGCACCGGCCTGCGCTCGGACGGCGCGCGGTTCACCGTCACCACCTTCGCCCAGTACTTCATCCACGACCCGCTGCACCACCTGTACGACGTCACGGGGGCCGAGCAGGCGCTGATCTGACGGGCCGCCCGCTAGCCGAGGAGCTCCGTGACGGTCCGCCGGGCCGGTCCGCTGAGCAGCGGCCCCCAGCGGGTGAACAGCGCCAGCAGGCCGGGGCCGTGGCGTTCCCGGAAGACCGGGTCCTGGCGGACCAGGTCCAGTTCGTTGGCCGCCGTCAGCTCGGCGAAGTCCCGCTGCTGGGCCGGGGTGGGGCGGAACGAGCGGCCGGTGAAGCGGTCGTGGAAGGCGGGCGGGTCGGCGGTCAGCGCGCGGTAGGTGGCGGCGCGCTCGCACCCGGCGTAGGTGAAGACGATGTCCTCCGCCGCCTGGCCGATCACCGCCGCCAGCTCCGCCCGCCGGTCCAGCGGCAGCAGCGGGACGGCGAACCCGTCCGTCCCGTAGCAGGCGTGGCAGAGGCCGGCCGACCGGAGCTCCGGGCGGGCGCCCCAGCCGGCCAGCAGCCCGGCGACCCGGTGCAGGTGGGCGAGGAGCGTGCCGCCGGGGTGGGCGATCTCGGCCGCGCCGAGCGAGCGCAGCAGGGCGTCGGCATCGGCATCGGCGCCGGCGTCGGACACGCCGGGGTGCTCGGACATCGGGACTCCTCCGGGTCGGGGCTTGCCCGAGGTCGGCACCTGTCCGGGCGTCCGCTGGTCGTCGTCCGGGTCCGGATCGCCGCCGCCTTCCCCGGACAGGATGCCGCCCCGGGCCGCTGACGATGCTTCAGCAATCGGTACACCCAAGTCAATCCTCGGGTTTCCTTCCATTGCCCCCATGGATACCTTGGGGGCATGACCCTGGACGACCTGCGAGTCTTCGTCGCCGCCTGCGAGGCGGGCAACCTCAGCGCCGTGGCCCGCGACCTCTCGCGCACCCAGTCGGCGATCAGCCAGCACGTCCGGCGGCTGGAGACCGAGTTGGGCCTGACCCTGCTGGAACGGCGCCCGCGCGGGGTGGCGCCCACCCAGGCGGGCAGCATCCTGCACGCCGCCGCCGCCCAGGGCATCGCCCAACTGGACCTGGCGCTGCGCCGGCTGCGCGACCTGCGGGAGGGCGAGAGCGGCACCGTGCGGATCGCCACCGGCTCCACCACCGTGCGGCACTTCATGGCGGCGGCCGTGGTGGAGTTCCGGCGCGGACACCCGGACGTGCACCTGGAGTTCCGCACCGAGACCTCCACCCGGGGCTGCTTCGACGCGCTGGCGGCCGGCGAGGCCGACCTGGCGTGGATCACCATCGGTGCGCCGGTGCGCGGGATCGAGCAGCGGCCGGTGCTCTCGCTGCCCTGGGTGCTCGCCGTGCACGCGGGCCACCCGCTGGCCGGGCGGGAGTCGGTCGCCCCGGAGGAGCTGAACGGGCTGCGGCCGATCCGGCTGCCGGAGAACTCGGCCGGCCGCGCCCACCTGGACGGCCAGCTCGCCGCCGCCGCCGTGGACGAGGCCAACGCGACGACCAGTGTGGCGGACTGGGACACCGCCATGCTGCTGGCCGGGCTGGACCTGGGCACCGCCGTGGTGCCCGACCTGCCGGACCTGCCCGGCCGGCGCGCCGCCGACCACCCCGAACTGCGGCTGGTGCCCATCCCGGAGCTGCCGCCGCTGGCGGTCGGCTGGGCGGCCCGGCAGTGGGAGGCGCTGAGCCGGGCGGCCCGGGAGTTCGCCCAGGCGGTGGTGGCGCAGCAGCGCGGAACGGCCTGACGGCGGCTGCTCCTCGAGGGCGGCGGTTACTCCTCGATGGCGCCGCCGATGCCGCGCAGGTGGTCGCGGAAGGTCAGTTCCGGGTCCTCGTCGCGCCGGGCCAGGTAGTCGGCGAAGGCGAGTTGGGCGCGCAGCGAGGTGCCGGTGCGGATCCGCTCGGCCTGCCGGCGCTCGGTGTCGCGGATCGACTCGGCCAGCGCCAGCAGCTCCTCGACCCGGTCGGCGGGGAGGAACAGCACCCCGTCCTCGTCGCCGAACACCAGGTCGTCCGGCCCGACCAGCCACTCGCCGAACCGGGCGGAGGCCGGCGCCTCGGCGGGCCGGGGGTCCAGCCGCTGCGGGCCGGTGGGGAGCGAACCCAGGCTGAACACCGGCAGGCCGATCGCCCGCAGGTCGGCGGTGTCGCGGTGCAGGCCCCAGATCACCACGCCGGCCAGCCCGGCGGCGGCCACCTCCAGCGCCACCAGGTCGCCCACGCAGGCCTCGTCCAGCCGCCCGCCGTTGTCCACCACCAGCACGTCGCCCGGCCCGGCGTGCCGCTCCAGCACCTCCAGGAACAGGTCGACGCTCCCCACGTGCCGCGCCGGCGCCACCCGTCCGGCCACCTTGACCGCGCCCACCCGCGCCTGCACCCCGGCCGGCGCACACCGCACCGCGACCCCGGCCCTGATGCACGCGTCCGCCAGGTGCGCCGTGCTCAGTGAGGCGAACCGCTCCCGCACCTTCTGCTGGTCCATGCCGACTCCTTCGCTCATGGGCACGATGCTAGAGGCCGCCCCGGGCGGGTGAGCAGGCGCCGGGCGGTGAGGGACCGCCCGGCGCGGGGCCGATGGCTGACGTGCCGTCAGCTCTCGAAGGCGGTGCTCAGGCTCAGCTCGGAGGTGTTGTCCAGGTCGGCGGCGACGGCCGCCAGCTTGCCGCGGATCGCCTCGACCGCGTCCGCGCCGAGGGCGAGGCGCAGCGGCGGCTCGGGCAGGGCGAGGGCGGCGAGCACGGCGTCGGCCGCCTTCCGCGGGTCGCCGGGCTGCAGGCCGTGGCTGCCGGAGAGGCCGCTGCGGACCGCGCCCACGGTCTGCTGGTAGTCCTCGATCACCGTGGCGCTCTGCAGCGAGGGGCCGGCGAACTCGGTGCGGAAGGCGCCCGGTTCGACGATCAGCACCTTGATGCCGAGCGGCGCGACCTCGCCCGCCAGCGCCTCCGAGGCCAGCTCCAGCGCGCCCTTGGCCGCGCAGTAGGCGCCGACGCCCGGGAAGGCGAGCGCCCCGCCCATGCTGCTGACCTGCACCACGGCGCCGCTGCCCTGCGCCCGCAGGTGCGGCAGCACCAGGCGGGTGAGGCGGATCGCGCCGAAGAACATCACCTCCATGGCGTTGCGCAGCTCGTCCTCACCGGTCTCCTCCACCGCGCCGATCAGGCCGAAGCCCGCGTTGTTGACCAGCACGTCGATCCGGCCGTGGGCGGCGACGGCGCTCTTCACCGCCTCCTCGCACTGCTCCGGATCGGTCACGTCCAGCCGTACCGCCGTCACCCGGCCCGGGAACTCGGCGACCAGCCCGGCCATCGTCTCCGGCCGGCGCACCCCCGCGACCACCACGTCGCCCGCCGCCAGCGCCGCCCGGACGAAGGCCGCGCCGAAGCCGCTGTTCGCGCCCGTGATCAGCCAACGGCGTGCGGTGTCGGCAATCTGATCGTTCGTCATGCGATAACCCCCTCGTATCGTCAGTGTGCTCCCGACCCTACCCAAGGCCGTTGCCCAAGCCGTCACCCGAGGCCGTTACCCGAGGCCACCACCCAAGACCGTCCGGACCGTCGGACCCGCTCCCTATACTCCCCGATCATGGAACTGCGCCAGCTTCAGTACTTCGTGGCCGTGGCCGAGGAGCGCAACTTCACCAGGGCGGCCGCCCTGGTGCACGTGGCACAACCCGGGGTGAGCGCGCAGATCCGGCGGCTGGAGCGCGAGTTGGGCCAGGAGCTGCTGGACCGCTCGGGCCGCTCGGTGCGGCTGACCGAGGCCGGCGAGGCCGTGCTGCCCTACGCCCGGGCGGCGCTGGCCGCCGTGGCCGGGGCCCGGCACGCCGTGGACGAGCTCACCGGACTGCTCCGCGGCCGGGTCTCGATCGGCACCGTGACCTCGCACCACGTCGACCTGCCCCGGCTGCTCGCCGACTTCCACCGCGACCACCCGGCGGTGGAGATCACCCTCGGCGAGGACGACTCGGCCGAACTGCTCGACGGGCTGCGCACCGGGCGCTTCGATCTGGTGATCGCCAGCACCGGGCACCGGACCCCGGACGGCCTGGCGGTGCGGGTGATCGACGAGCAGCAGGTGGTCGCCGCCGTCAGCCACGACCACCCACTGGCCGGAGTGACCGCCTTGCCGCTGGCCGCGCTGGCCGAGCAGCCGCTGATCAGCCTGCCCGAGGGCACCGGACTGCGCGCCCTGCTCGCCGAGGCCTGCGCCCAGGTCGGTGTCACCCCGCGGATCGCCTTCGAGGCCAGCGACCCCGACACCCTCGCCGACCTCGCCGCGCACGGGCTGGGCGCCGCCCTGCTCCCGGCCGGCTTCGCCGCCGCCCGGGCCGACCGGCTGCACTCCATCACCATCGACCCGCCCGCGATGCGCGGACGGCTGGTGCTCGCCTGGCGTGCCGAGGGGCCGGTCAGTCCGGCCGGCCGGGCGATGCTGACCAGGGCCGGGGCGGTGCTGGGCCGCTCCGGCGGCCGGCCCGACGGGTTGCGGCCGGAGGAGTGAGCGGTGCGGCCGAGCGGGTGAAACGAGCGCGCGCCCGCTGGTCGGCCGCCCTGCGGCTCGGACATGATCTCTCTCGTCGGCGCGGCAACCGGGCGCCGCTGCTGGTGGAGTGGCCGAGTGGTGAGGCAACGGCTCGCAAAGCCGTGTACAGGGGTTCGAATCCTTTCTCCACCTCAGGTCGGACGAGGGGCCCACGTCGTGGGCCCCTCGAACCGTTTCAGCTCGCTTCGGCTCGTTTCAGCCCGCTTCGGCTCAGCTCAGGCGCCACCGCTGGCTGCGGTCCCCGGAGCAGGTCGACAGCCGGGCGAGCGCGCCGTTGGCCGTGCTCCCGCCGGTGACGTCCAGGCAGAGCCCGGACTGAACACCCGTCACCGTGCCGTCCGGGTTGAACCGCCACTGCTGGTTGGCCCCGCCGTTGCAGCTCCAGATCTGCACCCGGGTGCCGGGCGCGGTGGCGTTGCCCGCGGCGTCCAGGCAGCGGGTCGCCGAGCCGGTGTAGACGGTGAGCCGACCGTCCGCGGTCCGGGTCCAGACCTGGTTGCCGCCGCCGTTGCAGTCCCAGATCTCCAGCTGGGTGCCGGGGGTGGCGGCGGCCCACGGCACGTCCAGGCACCTGCCCGAGCCCACGGCCGAGAGCACGCCGGACGGCACGGCGGGCGAACCGCCGCCCGACACCCGGTAGAGCACCGTCCCGTGCCCGGGCACCGTGGCGCTGATCGGACCGGCGGTGCTGCGCTGCGCCCCGCTCCACAGATCGGTCAGCGTGTAACTCGCGGCGCCGGTCTTGCCGACGGCCGCCGTGCTGGTGGTGATGGTCGCCGCGGTGGCGTTCTCGTCGAAGAGCAGCACCGCGACGTCCCCGCCCGCCAGCGGCCTGGCCAGCACGTCCAGCCCGCCGCCCGCCGCGACCAGCTGCCCCGGGCGGCCCAGCGGATCCTGGTCCACCGCCAGCACCCGGCGGTTGGTCAGCAGCGCCAGGGTGTCGGCGGAGGCCGAGGTGAGGTCGGTGCCGGCGATCAGCGGCGCGGCCAGCTCGGCCCAGAGGCTGAACTCGGTGCGGTCCTCGGTGGCGGACATGCCGTTGCCCACCTCCAGCATGTCCGGGTCGTTCCAGTGGCCCGGACCGGCGAACCCGCCCAGGCCCGCGGTGGCGTGGAAGATGCCCAGCATGCTGTCGTAGGTCGGCGCGATGTCGCCGGTGGTGCGCCAGGAGTTGCCGAGCGAGGCGCCCCAGGTCCAGACCGACTCCTCGCCCCAGTTGCAGAGCCCGAAGACGATCGGCCGCCCGGTGGCGTGCAGCGCGTCCCGCATCGCGGTGTAGCGGGAGGTGGCGCTGATCCCCTGGTTGGCGCAGTTGTCGTACTTCAGGTAGTCCACGCCCCAGGAGGCGAACGCGGCGGCGTCCTGCGCCTCGTGGCCCAGGCTGCCCGGGTAGCCGGCGCAGGTGGTCATGCCGCCGTCCTCGTAGATGCCGAGCTTCAGGCCCAGGCGGTGGACGTAGACGGCGGTGCCCGCGATGCCGTCCGGGAACTTGACCGGGTCCGGCACCAGGTTGCCGCTGCCGTCGCGGGTGGAGGTCATCCAGCAGTCGTCGATGTTGACGTACTGGTAGCCGGCGGCCTGCATGCCGTTGCCGTGCATGGCGTCGGCGGTCGACTTGATCAGGGACTCGGAGACGTTGCAGCCGTAGGCGTTCCAGTCGTTGAAGCCCAGGGGCGGGGTCGCCGCCAGGTCGGCGGGGGCGGATCCGGCGGGGGCGGACTCCGCCGCCGCGGCAGTGCCGAGCAGTGGGGCCGGGGCCAGCGGCAGCAGCAGGGCGAGGAGCAGGGGGAGGGCGCCGGTCGGTCGGCGGAGGTGCATGGACGGCTCCGTGAGGGAGAGAACATCTGAGCCAGATTGGTGGAATCAGAAGAACTCCTGAGCTGACGCTGCGTCAAACACCGTGCCGTATCGAGTTTTTGTGTTGAAATATGCGAGATGGCGGAATGCTCGGCCGTCAGCTCGTCAGCTCGTCAGCTCGCGCTCCAGCGGGGTGCGGAACCGCGGGGTCACCCGGACGCCGTCCAGCCAGGCCGCCAGCCGCTCGGCCTCCGCCGCCACGGCCGCCTCGCCGGCCTTGCCGATGTCGGCCAGCAGCCGCCACACCAGCTCGCCGTCGGCCCGCTGCGCCCAGCCGCCGACCACCCGGCCGTCCCACCACACCGTCGGGCCGTTGTTGCCCGTCCGGTCGTAGAGCGCGGGCACCAGCTCCGGGTCGAAGTACCAGTCCCGGCCGCGCCAGCCCAGCACCGTCGGGTCCAGGGCGGGCAGCAGCGCGGCCCAGGGCTCCTCGGCCTGCCCGCTCTCGTCGGCGTCCCCCGGGAGCACGAAACCCGTCGCGCCGTCAGCCAGCAGCACCTGAACGGCGCCCAGGTCGGCCAGGGCCGTGCGGACCTCGCGCAGCGTCCAGCCCGTCCACCACTTGACGTCCTCCTCGGTGCCCGGTCCGTAGCCGGTCAGCCAGCGGCGGATCACCTCGGCCTTCGCCTCCCGGACCGGCACCTCGGGCCAGGCCGGGACCAGCGCCCACGGGTAGCTGCTGCTCAACCAGGACCCGCGCGGCTTGCAGCGCCGGATGTGCCCGTCCGAGGCGAGCAGCCGCAGCAGGCGGCTGCCCACGCTCTGGCGCGCCTCGTAGGGCTTGCCGGGCGCCATCAGGATCGTCTCGCGCAGCGCCGGCACGTCCTCGGAGAGCTCGGCGGTGGTCGCCTCGCCGCGCTCGGCCAGCGCCGCCAGTACCTCCCGCTGGGTGTCGGCCAGCCGCGGCTCGTCCCAGCCCTCGGCGCCCTCGCGCAGGTGCTTGACCAGTGTGGCCCGCTCCTTGACCGCGATCGCCCTGGCCGCCGCCGCGCTCACCTGCGGCGCCAGCTCGGCGGTGACGGCGAAGATGGTGCGCCGCATCGAGAGCAGCTTCACCAGCGAGACGTCCTCGTACAGCGCCCGCTCGACCTCGGCCACCGAGGGCTCGGCCAGCCGGGCACCGGCGGAGAGGTAGACCGTGGCCGCGTCGGTCGCGTGCAGGCCGACCAGGGCGTCCGCCACCTGCTCGACCCGCTGGGCGCGGGCGGAGGGCAGCAGCAGGTGGCGCCGGGCGAGCCGGGCTCGGCGCTGCTCGTCGGTGAACGGGGCGGCGTGGGCGGAGGAGGCGGCCATGGCGGGAGCGTAGCGGGCGGTACCGACAACGGCGGTGTCATCGGTGGTGGCGTCATCGGTACCGCCCGGGGTGGTTCAGCCCTTGGCGTCGAGGGTGAGGGCGGCGGTGTGCAGGGTGTCGTCGGTCCGGAACTGGAGGAAGAGGCGCCAGGCGCCCGGCTTGGGCAGCTCGGCCTGGAAGGTCAGCTCCGGGCCGCCGTGATCACCCGTCACCTGGGTCTGCGGGTGCAGGTGGGCGAAGGCGAGGTCCTGGGCGCGGAAGGCGGTGAGGTGGGCGTAGGTCTCCAGGTAGGGCTGGAGGTCGGTGACGGGCTTGCCGTCCTTGCTGACGGTGATGGTGAGCTGGTGGGGCATGCCCGCCATCAGCTCGCCGCCGCCCGGGGTGGCCGCGGTCACGGTGTAGCCGTCGGGGGTGGTCGCCGTCAGGGCGGGGGACGCGGGTGCGGGGGCGGTGGGTGCTGTGGGTGCTGTGGGGGATGCGGGGGCTGTGCCCGGGACGGTCACCGTGCTGCTCAGGACGTAGCCCTTGCCCTGGCCGGGGCCGCTGCTCGGGGTGAAGGTGGTGAAGAACCGCCAGGTGCCCGGCTGAGGGGCCGTCAGCGGAGCGGTCCAGGTGCCGTCCGCGGCCAGGGTGGGGTGCAGGTGCTGGAAGCCGGTCAGGTCGCTGCGGACGGCGTAGAAGTGCAGCGGTTCGGTCTGCTCCGGGGTGTAGCCGGTGACGGGGTTGCCGTCCGGGGCCGTGATCCGGAAGCTGACGGCGCTGTCGCGGTCGGCCGGGAGGGTGGCGGGGAGGCCGGTCAGGCGGTAGCCGTCCAGGGTGTCGGAGAGGCCGTCGGTCTCGGGGGCGGACATGTCCATCCCGGGCATCGCCGTTCCCGGCGCGGCCGGGCTGCCGCTGGTCCTGGGCATGTCCATTCCGGCCATTCCCGAGGAGCCGCAGGCGGCGAGGGTGAGGGCGAGCGCGGCGGCGGAGGCGGTGAGCGCGAAGGTGCGGCGCGGGTGCGTCATGGGTCGGTCTTTCCGGGTGGCGCGCGGCAGCCGGATGGCGGCGGCGCGGCGGGAGTGAGCAGGACACCGTGCCGGACGCTCCGGGGGCCGGAGGTCCGGGAGGGTCGGCTCAGTTCCGCGCGACGCAGACCTGGAGGAGCACGTCCCGTCCGCCGGTGGGCGGGCCCCGCCGGTGCGGGAGGGGGTGGGCGGCTCGGTGAAGGGGCGTGAAGGTGCGGGTGACCGGTGTGAAGAGAGCCGGTGCGACGGCGTGCGCGCTGGCCGCGCGCGCCGGCAGTGCGAGGCACGAGCCGGGAGCGCCGCCGGGGTGCGGGTGTGCGGCGGGCGCTGCTTGAGGGCGCTCGGGACGCTCCGGGTGTGCCATGGCCGTCGGTGCCGGTGTGGGCGCCTGGGCCGGCGTCGGCATGGCCGTGGTGACGGAGTGGCAGTCGGCCGCGTCGGCGGTCGGGGCGCCGTGCATCAGGAAGAGGCCGAGCAGCACGGCGGCGAGCAGCAGCAGCCGGGCGGCGGTGCGCCGGCGGGTCGCTGGGCTGCTGGTCGCGGGCACGGTGCTGCCTCCTCTGCGGCGTCGGGTGCGGCCTCGGTCGGTGCGCCGGTCGGCTCCGGCCCGGCGAGCATACCCCCTGGGGGGATATAGCTCAGTGGTGGGCGTGTGTGTGGGCGTGCTGGTGGTCGTGGCCGTGCCCGTGGGCCTCGCCGCCGCCGGCCTTGGCGTGGACCGTGAACTCGGCGGTGTGCACGGTGCCGGCGTGCTTGAAGTCGAGGTAGAGCCGGTAGGCGTCCTCGGTTTGGAAGCCGGCGTGGAAGGTGATGTCCGGACCGGCGGCGGTGTGGCCGTCGCCCGGCGCGCCGTCCGGGTGGACGTGCAGGTAGGCGAGGTCGCCGGCGCGCAGTGCGACCAGGTGGCCGTAGGCGGCGAGGTAGGGCTGCAGGTCGGTAACCGGGCGGCCGTCCCGGTGCACCGTCAGGGTCAGCCGGCTGTGCTCGCCGGCGACCGGCTCGCCGTCCAGCGTCACGGTGTAGCCGTCCACCGTCGTGCTGCGCTCGGCCGGCGGGAGCGGGGCCGTGGCGTGGGCGCCCGGCACGGTGAGGTCGGCGGTCAGGGTGACGGCGTGGTCGAGCTGCGCCGGATTGGTGTCGGCGAAGACCCGGTAGTCGCCCGGCTCGGGGAAGGTCAGGGTGATCCGCCAGCCGCCCGTCTCGTCCCGGGTGGGGTGGACGTGCTGGTAGCCCGTCAGGTCGGTGCGGACCACGATCAGGTGCAGGTCCTTCTCGTGGCTCGGGGTGAACGCGGTGACCGGGGCGCCATCCGGGCCGAGCACGGTGAAGCGGAGCTCGGCGGGCTCGCCGGCGGGCAGTGTCGGGTTGGCCAGGGTAAGTGCGTAGGCGTGGTTCATGGCGTCCTCCTCGGTGCGCGGTCGATGATCGTCAATATACCCCCAGGGGGTATGTAGCGCAACGGATCGGGCGCCGGGTGGACGTGTGATGGGGTGGATGTGTGGCGGGGTGGACGTGTGGTGGGAACGCGAACAACGGGGCCGGCCCGCGGCCGACCCCGTTGACCGGTGGTGCCGCCGGTCAGGCGGCGGCCTTCTGCCGGGCCACCTCGCGCACCCGTTCGCCGAGCCGGCGGACCTGGCGGTTGCCGGGCTGGCTGGGCAGACTGCTGCGCAGGACGTCGAAGTGCTCGTCCCCGCGGGCGGTGGAGAGGGCGGTGTAGTCGTCCAGGAACTCGCCCCAGGTGCTGGCGGCGGCCTCGATGTGGCCCAGCTCCCACTGGCGGGCGGCGAGCACGCCGTTGGCGTGCAGCCGGCCCTGGCGCTCGTTCGCCGGGCGGACCCGGTTGGACTGGCGCATCGCCTGGATCGACCCCGGCAGGTCGCCGAGGGCGTAGAGCACGCTGGAGACGTGGAAGTGGTAGGCGGCCCAGTCGTAGCCGCCGACCGCGTCGTTGCGGCCGTCGGCCTTGCTGAGCGCCGCCTCGGTCTCGTTCAACCGGGTGAAGGCGAGCCGCTGGTCCTTCACCAGGGCGGCGCCGTGCGCCTGCTGGCCGCGCAGGAAGGCGGTCAGCCGCGGCCCGGCGGCCGGCGCGCACTCGGCGGCGGCGTCGGCGTACTCGAGTGCGCGCGGGCCGTAGCCGAGGTTGGCCGCCTGCAGCGCCATGCCGCGCAGGGTGCGGCAGTAGGTGACGTGGTCCTGGCCGTCCTGGGCCAGGGCCAGCGCCTCGCCGAAGTACTGCTGGCCGAGGCCGTGCGCCCGTTCGTACATCGCCATCCAACCGGTCAGGTAGACCAGGTCGGAGGCGGCGGCGAGCATCGATTTCTTGGTCGCCGGCGAGCCGTCGGCGGAGAGCCAGGGCATCACCGTGTTGGCCAGGAAGGCCGCGCTCATCGGGCGGGCGTGGCCGCCGCCGAGCTCGTCGAGGATGCCGGCGATCCGCTCGGTCATGGCGCGTACGGTCTCGACCTCGCTCTCCCCGATGCGCACCGTGCGCCCGGCGCGCACCTCCTGCTGCGCGCTCTCCAGGCGGTGTGCGAGCTCGGTGTACCCCGGCACCAGCATGGCGGCGGAGTAGAGCCCGGCGGCCAGCATGGTGCGCCGGGACGGATCCATGTCGTCCCGCACCAGGTCGACCAGGCCGCCCAGGCGGTTGGTCAGGCCGCCCGGTCGGTCCGGGCCGGCGGAGTCGTCCGTCCGGCTGCTCCGGACCCCGGCCGCCGTGCGGCCGAACCCGGCTTCCTGCGAGGTCACCGGGCGGCCGAGCCGCCGGGCGAAGGCCTCCGCGATGACCGGGCGGACGGCCGGTCTGGGCCGTACCCCGCGGAGCCAGTGCGAGATCGACGAGTGGTCGTAGGTGAGTTCCAGTCCAGCGTCCCGACCGGTGCGGTTGACCGCCCGGGCGAGCTGGTCGTTGCCCCAGCGGGCCTCGCTCATCAGCGCGGCCAACTGTCTGTTCGGTGTGCGGGTCATGATTCCCCCGTTCCCTTGCGCCCCCGTTTATCGGACCCCCTGATGCGCCCCCGCGACAAGGGTCCGGTCGTGATTCACGTCATTCACGACTCAGTCAAGCATGGCCCGTTCTCATCCATCACGTAACCCGATTGACTGTGTATCAGTCGTGGGGGACGGCTGGGCGCGCCGGCGCGCTGCTCGGCCGTTCTCCGGAGCGTCGAGGAGATGCCGTCATGGAGCGCCAGTACCGTCCCCTGCGGGACGACTTCCACGTCACCGCTGCACCGGGCGCCGTGCGGAGGGCGCGTGAGTGGGTGGTGGACATCACCGAGCGCTGGGGTGTGCCGCTGTCGCCCGAGGCGGTGGGCGACCTCAGGCTCTGCACCAGCGAGCTGGTCGCCAACGCGCTCGAGCATGCCGGCGGGGAGTGCCGGGTGGCGGTCGTCTGGGGGGACGGTGTGCTGCGGGTGGAGGTGGCGGACCGGTCGCGGCGGGCGCCGTTGATGCTCGCGGCGGGGGACGAACTGCCGTCGGGGCGCGGGCTGGTGCTGGTCGACGCGCTGGCCGGGGGATGGCATTGGCGGCCGCAGCCGGGGGGCAAGGTCGTGCAGTTCGCGTTCCCGGTGGGGGCGGACCCGGTGGGGCGGCGGGGGCCGGTGGCGGTCGCACAAGGTCGATAAATCGTCATCACTGAACCGTCGGGCACGGTCGTGGACCGCGGTGAACCGCCATCGTCGAGGTGGCGGCGGCGTTCTGCCGGCGGGGCCCCGTCAGGGCTGGGGCCCCGCCGAGGGGGTGGTGCGGCGTTCGGGCGTCCCGGCGGTGCGGGTGATCGGGCGGTGCTCGGTGCGCTGTTGCTCGGTACGCCGTTGATTCGGTGCGCCATTGAGTCAGTGCGTAGCCGTTGATCAGTGGTGCGCGGCCGGCTCCGGGCCCGGGTCGGTCACCGGCGTCAGCAGGCGGTGCGGGCGGCTGAGCGCCACCGCGACCGGGTCGGTCCGCGGATTGGGCCGGGCGCCCGGCGCCTGACGCATGATCACCTGCTCCGGCGTCACCCGGACGCCACAGGGCACGCAGTGGCTGTCCGGGCTCAGCCGGGTGCCGCAGGTGTCGTGGGTGAAGATGGTGCGCGGGCCGAGGTCCGAGGCGTGCTTCTCGCCCCAGCGCGACAGCGCGTGGATCGGCAGCCAGAGCTCCAGGCCCGCCTCGGTGAGGTGGTAGCCGTAGCGCGCGGGGGAGTACTGGTACTGCTCCTTGCGCAGCACCCCCGCCTCGACCAGCGCCCGCAAACGCGCGGTGAGCACGGCCCGCGGGATGTCCAGGTGGACCAGGAAGTCGTTGAACCGGCTCACCCCGTAGAAGGCGTCGCGCACGATCAGCATGCTCCAGCGCTCGCCCACCACCTCCAGCGCGCGGGCGATCGAGCAGTCCTGCTGGGCATAGTCGGTTCCGAGCGCCATGGGGGAAGTCTAGCGCCGTTGGTTCGGTGAACAGACTCATGGGGTAGCGTGTCAGATAGTGAGTTCGTTCAACGAACTCGTAAGTTCATTGACCAGACTCATTGGTCTGCCCATTGAACTTCTAGGTTCGATGAATGAACCTTCAAGTTCGGTCAGCAGACTCTCGGACAAGAAACTCTCGGGCAAGAGACTCTCGGAGCAAGGGGAAGTTCGATGGCCTCCAGGCAGGCGTTGGCGGTATCCACGGCCTCAGCCGACCGGGCAGGGGAACCCGCCGCCCCGGGCGCCCGCGCCCGCTCGGTGCTGCTCACCGCGTGCTTCGGCACCTTCCTGGTGCTGCTCTCCTACACCGTCACCACCACCACGCTCGCGCCCACTGCCGCGACCCTGCACGCGGGCGCCGCCGAGCAGACCTGGATCCTCACCGCCACCTCCGTCGGCCTCACCGCGCTGCTGCTGATCATGGGCGGGGTGGCCGACGACCACGGCCGTCGCCGGGTCTTCGGTGCTGGCGCCCTGGTGCTGGCGCTCGGGTCCGTCCTGGCCGCCACCGCACCGGACGGCACCGTCTTCGTGATCGCCCGGGTGCTCCAGGGCGCCGCCTCCGCCGCCGTGCTCGCCCCCAGCCTGGGCCTGATCAGCGAGGCGTTCCCACCGGGCCCGGCCCGGGTGCGCGCCCTCGGCAGCTGGGGCGCCTCGGTCGGCCTCGGCATCGCCGTCGGCCCGGTCTACGCCGCCCTGCTCGCCGACCACGCCGGCTGGCGCGCCGTCTACTGGCTGCTCGCCGCCCTCTCCCTGCTGCTGCTCGCCCTCGCCGCCCGCTGCCTGGACGAGTCCCGCAGCCCGCACCCGCGCCGCCTCGACACCTACGGCGCACTCACCCTCGCCACCGCCGTCGCCCTGCTCAACATCGGCCTCGCCCAGGGCCGCAGCGGCTGGGACCACCCGTCGGTCTGGCTGTTGCTCGCCCTCGGACTGCTCGGGCTGGCCGGCTTCGCCCTGGTGGAGTCCCGGGTCGCGGAACCCATGCTCGACCTCGCCCTGTTCCGCACCCCCGGCTTCATCGCCGCCGGCGCGGGTGCCCTCTTCACCGGCCTCTCCCTGGTCGGCCTGATGAGCTGCGTCCCCCTGGTCCTCGAACGCGCCCTGCACACCTCCGCCCTGACGGCGAGCCTGGTCCTCGCCCTCTGGTCCGGCCCCTCCGTCCTCGCCGCCCTGCAGGCCCGCCGCCTCGCCACCCGCCTCGCCCCCGCCACCCAACTGGCCGCCGGCCTCCTCGCCTGCGCCGCCGGCGAGGCCGCCCTCTACGGCATCCGCGCGGACACCCCCTGGCTCCGCCTGGCCCCCGGCCTGCTGATCGCGGGCATCGGCAGCGGCATCCTCAACGCCGGCCTGGCCCGCCTCGCCGTCAGCAGCGTCCCGGCCCACCGCGCCGCCATGGGCTCGGGCGTCAACAACACCGCCCGCTACCTGGGTTCCTCCCTGGGCATCGCGATCAGCCTGGCCCTGATCACCTCCGTCCACTCCCCGACCCACCCGGCGGCGGCAACCGCGACGGGCGCCAACCGCGCGATCGTGGTGGCCGTCGTGATGTGCGTGCTGGGCGCCGCAGTGGCCCTGTGGGCCCGCCGGGCGGAGGAGTGAGAGGCAGGGCCGATGCCGATGCCGGCCCGGCTCCGGGATTCGCTCACACCTCGCCGAGTGGCTGCCGAAGTTCGCCGGTGGTCCCACGGGCACGGAGAACTGCTTCGTTCTCGACGAACCATGTCGTGAGTGCGGTTGGGAAATCAGGCAGCCGATGGCCGCTCACCCGGTGGGGTAGGACATCTGGAAGGCGAGCCGCTCATCGGCGCGGTCGCCGATACGAGTGAGCACACTGTCCAGATCGAGGAACTCCTCCCAGGCCGACCGTCCGCTGGCCGCTGCGAGCCGAGCCACGACAAGGTCCTCCAGTTCGGGGACCCGCTTGTTCTTCCATATCTTGTCGGACAGGCTGACCAGGAGGTCTTCCATCCCGGCCTCCTCGGTGGTCCAGGCGGCGTGTGTCCCGGCGAAGCGTGCCATGGTGGAGTCGATGCCTCGGGTGATCAGCAGCTCGCGGCCCGCTTCTTCGTGCTGCGCACCAGGAGCGGACAACTCGGCGGGGTACAGCGCCTTGCCGATGTCGTGCGTGGCGGCTCCGAAGAGCACGGCCTCCGAGCTGATGCCCAGGTCGAGGTCGCGTGAAGCGATCCAGTCGAGGAGCTGCCCGGCAACGTCGTGGACGGCCCGCAGATGCGCGACCAGACGGGGCGGAGCATCAACTTCGTGAAGCAGCCGGGCTGCTTCGATCGGCAGTGGACGCAGCGGGGGCTGATCGGTGTCCTGGAGGGCGATCGACAGTACGCGCGAGGTCGTCATCGCGACAGGGTAGCCGTAGCTGCCGAGCGGTTCTGTGGTCCGCGGGCCTTGGCGGCGGGAGTCGGTTACGTTCGAGCGATCACCGGCGAGCCGGTCCGGGGGCACAGAGGAGCCGTCGATGCGCCACGAATCCCAGCACCACGCACGCCTTGCCGCCTACGGGTCCGTTGCCACCCGCCTGTCCCTGCTGAGCGACCGGCGTCTCGGCGAGATCGTGGCCTCCGCTCCTCCGGTCGGAGCCGGTATCGGCGGCAGGTCGGCGGAGCTGGACGTCGGCGGGAGGCGGGTCTTCGTCAAGAGGGTGCCGTTGACGGACGTCGAGACCCGGCCGGAGAACATCCGGTCCACGGCGAACCTCTTCGGTCTGCCGGTGTTCTACCAGTACGGAGCGGGCTCGGCCGGGTTCGGTGCCTGGCGGGAGCTGGCCGTCCACATCATGACCACCAACTGGGTCCTCGGGAGGGAGTACGAGGGCTTTCCGCTGATGTACCACTGGCGCGTCCTGCCCGACTCCCCTCCCGAGGGCTTCGCGGACGAGTTCGGGGGCATCGACGGAGCGGTCGCCCGCTGGGAGGGCTCGCAGGCCGTACGCGAGCGCCTGGAGGCCATCGGCCGGTCCTCCCGCAGCCTGGTGTTGTTCCTGGAACACCTGCCGCAGACGCTCCGCGCGTGGTTGCACGAGCACGGGGAGACCGCAGGGGCCACCGGCGACGGCTGGCCCGCGTGGGCGGAGGATGCTCTGATGCGGGGCGCGGCGTTCATGAGTTCTCACGGACTCGTGCACTTCGACGCCCACTTCGACAACCTGCTGACCGACGGCCGGCTGATCTACTTCTCGGACTTCGGCCTGGCCCTGAGCTCGGGCTTCGAACTCTCGGCAGCCGAGCGGCAGTTCTTCTCGGACCATCTCGGGTACGACCGCGCCTACACCGCGAACCGGCTGATCCGCCACCTCGTCGAGGGCGTCCGTGGCGGTATGGAAGCGAACGTGTTCCTTCAGGAGTGGATCGCAGGCCGCGGGCCCGAGTCCGTTCCGCCGGCGATCGCTGCGATCGTCGATCGGCACGCCCGGGTCGGCATCCTCCTGGACGACTTCCACCGCCGGCTGCTGTCGGAGAGCAAGCGGACGCCGTTCCCGGGCGCCGAGCTCAACCGCCTCGCGGACGCTGGTGAGGCATCGGGCTGACCCTCTGCCCAGGAACCCCGGGACCCGGGGACCCGGCCCGTCGGAGCGTGCGCGGCCGGCGTGCGGAGAGCGGTCGATCAGCGGAGGTCGTGGCCGGTCTTGAGGGAGGCGATGAAGGTGGAGAAGGAGGAGGCGGGGAGGAGGAGGGTCGGGCCGGTGGGGTCCTTGGAGTCGCGGAGGGGGATGGTGGCGGCGGGGGAGGGGGTGGCGACCTCGATGCAGTTGCCGCCGTTCTGGCTGTAGCTGCTCTTGCGCCAGTGGGTGTGGGACGAGGAGTTCACGGCTCTGGTTCCCTTCGGACCACGAAGCCCCAGCGGATCGATTTCCGACTGGGGCCTGGCTATTGTTGTTCCCTCAGAGAGCGTTGAAGGAACCGACTTTGACGGAGGCCAGGAAGGTCGAGAACGACTCCGCTGTGAAGACGAGGACCGGGCCCTCAGGGTTCTTGGAGTCTCGGACGGGCAGCAGGCTCGGGTAGCCAGGGGCGACCTCGACGCAGTTCCCGCCGTGGTCGCTGTAGCTCGACTTGACCCACGCAGCGGCGGCCAGGTTGGTCATTGGAGATCCTTTCGAATGGCCTTGATCAGGTCCAGCATCTGAGCCGGGCTCAGTGCGCCCGCCTGCAACTGATCGTATGCCAGTTCCCAGGAAGCCAGAAGGTCGGAATCACGCTCCAGGTACCCACGAGCCGCCGATTCGGCGTAGCCGACCAGGCTCCTGTCCTTCATGGTCACCAGCACGATCGGGCCGTTGAAGGGTCGAAGATCGCCCATGGCGAAGGTCACGGCCTGGAGCGTGATCCTGGGACGGGCGCTCAGCTTCTCCAAGTGGTCCAACTGTTCCAACATCACCTCGGCGCCACCGACAACTCGGCGGAGGCAGCTTTCCTCTAGAACCGCGTAGTGCATGGGGCTGGAGGAGTTGTGGATCAGCCGACGTTGACGGGCTTCGAGGAAGCTGACGCGCTCCCGGGCTTGAGCCTCTGTGATTGTCCCGGCCTGCACGTGTGTCATAGCGAGCGTTTGTGCGTAGCGGAGGGTCTGGAACAAGCCTGGAATCACACCGACGTCGAACTGGCGGATCTGACGGGCATTCGACTCCTCCGCGCACAGCGCCGCGAAGCCGTCCATGAAGACGCCCTCCGAGATGGCACGGCGGAGGATTTGGAACATAAGTCCCGTACCGAACAAGCGATCCAGCTTCTCTGCGAACTCCCGTCCAGGTGACTTGACGGCCGTTTCCAGGCCCGAGATGTGGGACCCGGTGCAGCCCAGCAGAGCGCCCAACTGCTCCTGGGGCAGCCCCATCTCGATCCGTGACTTGCGGAGTTGGTCACCGAAGGCGGCGGCCGCACTCACCGTCGGGTTGAGTGTCTTGAGATTCATGGCGGTTCCTCAACTCACCTAAGCCCTTGCCGAAAGTTGCATGAGCTCGACCTGATGGCGATCGTAGTTCCTGAACGTAGCGTCCTCGCTACCGAACGCAGCCGATGGTCTCATTTTCGGCCTACTTGCCGTGGTTTGTCTGCCAAACGCCTACTTCCATTGGGGATGAGGTCTGTTGGGAATCCGATTCAAGATCCGCGGCCAGCCTTCCGGCCAGCTCCCCTGTCCGCTCGGCTGGCCCAGCTGCCCCATCTGCGCCGGGAGGTGACGCCCCCGTGTCCCCCCGCCGCTCCCGCCCGAGCCTGATGACCCTCACCATCTACCGCCCCACCGCCAACGGCGGCCGCGACCTCCTCAGCTCCCTCACCATCCAGTGCTCCACCTTCGACCTCCGCATCACCGTCCCCGAGTGGCCCGACTGCCGCTGTCTCCGCTGCCTCGCTAGCCGACTCGCCACCGGCTGAACCCCACCCCGACAAGGGAGAACCATGTCCAGTTCCAAGTCCCCCAGGGTCCCCAACGGCAACGCCTCCCGCGTCCTCGCCGGCATGGACGGGCGCCGCACCCGGTGGTCCGGGGTCGCCGGCCGGGTGGCCGCCCGCCTCGTCGCGGCGGAGGAGGCGGACGGCTGGCAGCCCGACGCCGCCACAACCTCGCCCGCTGCCGCCACCCCCACCACCGACCCCGCCGAACGGACGTGACCACCATGGACCGTTCGCCCTACACCAACCCGCCCAAGCGCCGGATCGGCGCCCAAGCCGTGCTCCTGCACCCCGAGGACGACCGGGTCCTCCTCCTCAACATGCTGCACCGTCCCTGCGGTTGGCTCCCCGGCGGCCACTGTGCTCCCAACGAACCGGCTCTGGAGGCCGTCCGCCGGATCGTCCGCCTGCAACTCGGCATCACCGTCCCGATCGACGGCACCGACCTGGCGCTGGTCGACTACTCCCCGGCCCGCATGCACCCGGAGGCGAGCGAGGGCTACACCTTCGTCTTCGCCCACCGCCTGACCACCGAGCACGCCGCCCTCGCGCAGCCCCAGGAACTCGCCGGCCCGGACCTGCTGGGACTCCGCTGGATCCGGGTCGCCGCCATCGGCGACTGCTGCCTCCCCTACCACGTCCTCCGCATCACCCGCGCCGTCGCCGTCGCCGAATCCGGCTCCTGCATCGCGCAGTTCGTGGTGCGCGGCGTCGCCGCCTAGTACGCACATCAGGACGGGCTGTCGACACCGTCGCCAAGTTGTCGGCACGAACGCCGATGGATCGCCCCGGCGCCGTCAAGCCGCCCGGGAAGACCGGTGGTTGGCGATCGGTCGGTTTGCCGTCGCCGATCCCGGCTACACGGCCGTCATGAGTGGCAGATACCGAGGAGCGGGCGCGGCCCGCACAGTCATGCTCGTCGCCGACGTCCTCGCGGGCGTCCTGGGGCTCTGGATCGTCCTCTACCTGCTGGACGCCAACCCATCCAACGACTTCGCCCACGCGGTGCGCCAGGCGGCCGATTGGCTGTCCACGTGGGCGCGCGACCTCTTCACTCCCTCGCAGGGCTGGCTCCGCACCCTGCTCAACTACGGCATCCCGGCCGTCGTCTACCTAGCGGTCGGCCACGCCGTAGCCGGCTGGCTGCGGCGCGCGGACTGACCGCCTTCCTGCGAACCGGGAGGCACCGGACACGCAGCCGCCCCCGCCGCGAGCCGACGCTCGCGGCGGGGGCGGCTCGGCGTCAGCCTCAGCCGACGTCGATGCCGGTGACAGCCGGCGTGCCGATGCTCACCGCCTCTGCTCCGTACCCGGCCGCGGCGAAGGCCCGCCCTGCCAGGCCGACGGCTGCCTCGCCGGCCTCGGTCCGGTCCCGGGCCTCGACCTCCAGGCGCAGCACGAACGTCCCCTCCGGTTCGTCCAGGGTCAGGACGTCGAGGTCGGGCACCTCACTGCCGGCCTCCTCCGGATCGGCACCGTGCACCACGCGCAGCAGGGCGCGGCGGGCGGTCTCATCGAGCGGCTGGCGGACGGTTCCCGGAACGGTGATGACATAGCTTCCCATGTCCTCGCGTGTGACCCCGGCGCGGCTCCGGAAACCTCCGATCCGGGATTCGGTGTGGGCCGGGCCCGTCGGTGGTCAGTCTCCCGGGCTGGTGGCGCCGGTGCGGGCGGCGGTCCAGTAGGCGGGGTGCGCCGGCCGTCGCGAGCGCAGGTCGGCGCGGACCTGGCCGGCCAGGCGGCGGGTGTCGCGCCGGTTCAGCGTCGCGCCGATGCCCGCACCCAGCAGCAGCGGGGTCAGCGAGGGCAGCCGGCGGATCCAGCTGTGGGTGAGGCGGCGGCGGACCTTCCGGCGAACCTCGGCGCTCAGCGCGAAGGTCGCGAAGCCGGGCGGACTGGTCAACATGGCGGCGTCGATCCCGCGCCGGTGGGCCCAGGCGCCCAGGTAGGCCCCGGCCCGCCGGGAGCGGTTGCCCTGCGCCGGGACGCCGTAGACCTCGTGCAGTTCGGCGATCAGCTTGATCTCCACGGCGGCCACGGCGAGTGTCTCGGCCGCGATCTCGAACGGCATCGCGGGCGGCACCGGCAGCATCGCCGCCGCTCCGATTCCCGCACCCAGCGCGCCGGAGGCCCGGACGGCACCGGCGGCCAGGAGGTCGGCCAGCTGCTCGGGGTCGGCGGCCCCGGGGTGCTGGCTGCGCAGGGTCGCGAGGTCGCGCACCGGGATCCGCGGGGCCGTCCGGACCAGGCGTTCGGTGAGGGCCTTGCCGCCGAGCGCCGCGCCCCGGGTGGCGGCCCGCCCGCCGTTGCCGAGGCGGCGTGCGCCCTGGATCACCAGTCGCCGGCCGCGCCCGCGGTCGCCACGGCGCTCGGTACCGCCCCGGTCGGGGGCCGGTTGCTCGGCGCCTTCGACCAGCTCGGCGAGCTCCTCGGCCAGGCCTTCCGGCGCGGCCAGGTCTTCTTCTGCGGCCCGGCCCGTCGGGGTCGGGAGGCCGGGACCAGGCTGCGGGAGCCCGGGGTCGAGCGGTCCGGCCCGCGAGGCGCCGGGAGCGGGGCGGCCGGGCTTTCGAAAAGCTCTCATGCCTAGCGATTACCCCGTTCACCTCTGGGCACGCCGCCGGCGGCCGCCGCTGGGGTGCTCCGACGGCGTCCGGCACGCGGGAGCCGTCACTCGGCACACCGTGATCTGCGACGCCGTCGCGCTCGGCACGCTGCCCACGGAGATCGGGGCGTACGAGTTCGCCGTCCCGCGGCTGCTGCGGGAGGGGAGGCTGACCCCCGCCGCCCCCAGCCCGACCGGATCGTCGGCGACCGGGCACACGGTGAGCCGGCCGGGGGCCCGAATCCGGGCCCCCGGCCCTGTGACTCAGTCCCCGTCGCCCGTCGCGACCCGCTCCGCCAGCCGCTCCGCGCGCTGGCGGGCGGCCTGCGGGGTGCCGAGGCCGAGGCCGAAGGCGATGTCCTGCCAGGTCAGGCCGCGCCCGCGGGCCATCTGCAGCAGGCTGCTCTCCAACTCGTCCAGCTCGGCGCGGACCAGGGGGAGCAGGGTGAGGGCGGCCAGCACGTCGTCACGGTCGACCGGCGCCTCGCCGTCCTCCGGCAGCGCCGCGCCGCTGAGCAGGAAGCCGACCAGCCGCACCGCCTCGTGCGGTGCGGGCAGCACGGGGTTGACCTGGCGGGCGCGCTGGGAGTCGGTGGCGGCGTGCCGCTCGGCGATCCGGAAGAGGGCGGCGGGCGCCCGGCGGACCCGCTCCCGCTCGGGGTCGGGGGCGGCGAAGGGGTTCTCGGTCTCGGTAGGCATGGCCACCAGACTGACTGCGCGTCAGCTTGTTGTCAACGAAATATTTTGAATGGATCGTTCAATCGCGTGTGCTGCCGGAGGCCGGCGCGAGGCCGGGCGAGGATCAGCGGATGAGTACCGCGAACCGCCCGTCGCGCCTGGCGCCGCCCGCCTGGCTGCTGAGCACCCTGCGCACCCAGCCCACGCCCGTGCCCAGGGCCGCCGCTGCCCGGGCCGCCGTGGGCATGGCGCTGCCGATCGCCGTCGGCACCGCCACCGGGCAGAGCGCGAGCGGGGCGCTGGTCGCGATGGGCGCGCTCGGCGCGGTGCTCGGCGACACCGCCGACGCCTACCGCCTGCGGGTCTTCCAGATCGCGATCCCGCAGCTCTTCACCGCCCTCGGCCTGGTCCTCGGCGAGCAGGTGCACGGCCGGGGCTGGACCGCCGTCGCCGTCCTCACCGGACTCGCCATGGCGGCGGGCATGATGAGCAGCATCGGCGCCGTCTCCTCCGCCGCCGGGCTCAACCTGCTGCTGATGGCCGTGATCGGCGCCGGCCTGCCGATGCCCGCGCCCTGGTGGCGCGGCCCGGCGCTGGTGCTGCTCGGCGCCGGCCTGATCCTGCTGCTCGCGCTGATCGCCTGGCCGGCCCGCTCCCGGGTCCCCGAGCGCGCCGCCGTCCAGAGCGCCTACCTCGCCACCGCCGACCTGCTCGACGCGGCGGGCAGCGGCCCGGAGCAGTGGGCCGCCGCCCGGGTCCGGGTCACCGCCACCCTTGACCACGCCTACGACCTGCTGCTCTCGCGGCGCGCCCTGGTCCCCGGCCGCAGCCATGGGATGGCGAGGCTGATCGCGCTGCTCAACGCGCTGACCTCGCTGGTCGAGGCCGCGCCCGCGGTGCATGCGGCGGGCGGGCTGACGGATCGTCAACTCAGCGTGCGAGTGCGGTCGGTCGCGGTGTTGGTGGGGCGGGGCGGGGTGTGGGAGGCCGGGGTCGACCTCGCGGAGGGGGAGGGCGGTGCCCCCGCCGAGCGGGCGGTGCGGGGCGCGCTGGTGCACGTCCGGGAGGTGCTGGCGGGGGAGTACCAGGTGCCCGACCGGGTCGGCGCGCCCACCTCGCTGCGCAGCCGGTTCCGCTCGGCGACGAGGGAGCTGCTGTTCTGCTCGGACTCCTGGCGCTACGGGCTGCGGCTTGCGCTCTGCCTGGGGGTGGCGCAGGCGCTGGTGTCGACGGTCAGCGTGCCGCGGTCGTACTGGGTGCCGCTGACGGTGACCTTCGTGCTGAAGCCCGACTTCGGCTCCGTCTTCTCACGGGCGGTGCTGCGCGCACTGGGCACGGCGGTCGGGCTGGTCTTCGCGGCGCTGATCCTGCAGGCGGTGCCGCGCGGCTGGTGGGAGGTGCCGGTGGTGGCGGTGCTCGCGGCGCTGCTGGTCGTGGTCTCGCGGCGCAGCTACGGGTTGCAGACGGCGGTGATCACGCCGCTGATCCTGATGTTCTCCGACCTGCTCAGCCACCAGGGCGTGCACCTGCTGGTGCCGCGGCTGGTGGACAGCCTGATCGGCTGCGCGATCGTGCTGGTGGTGGGCTACGCGCTCTGGCCGGAGAGCTGGCACTCCCGGGTCGGCGCCCGCCTCGCGGACGCGGTGGACGACGCGGCACGGTACCTGGAGTGCGCCTTCGGGACCTCGGGCGAGGTCTCGGCGGCGGCCCGGGCGCGCCTGCGCCGCCGCCTCTACCGCGACCTGGCCGGGATGCGCGTGGAGTTCCAGCGTGCGTTGGGGGAGCCGCCGCCGATGGGCGCGCGGGCCGCGGCGTGGTGGCCGCTGCTGGTCGCGGTCGAGCGGGCGATCGACGCGGTGACGGCGGCGGTGGTGCAGACGCACCACGGGGGGACTCCGCCGACGCCGGGCGAGGTGGCGGAGGCGGCGTCGGGGTTGCGGGCACTGGCGGGGGCGCTGCGGCACGGGGGTGCGGTGGTAGTGGCCGAGGGATGGGTGGACGGGGATGCGGTGGGGCCGCTCGCCCCGGTGCGGCGGGAGACGGGGGCGGCCTGGCACGCGCTGAGGGGGCCGGGCTGAGGGGGCCAGGCTGAGGGCCCCGGCGCCCGTTCCCGGCGTCCCTGCGCCTCCCCGCCGCCGGGGCCTCGCCGCCCGCCTCCCTCAGCCCCCCAACCCGTGGAAGCGCACGATCCGCGGCGTCGGGGGTGTGAGGGCGGCCGCGTGGGTGAGTTCCGCGGCCACGGCGGCCAGGACGGGCCCGAGGAGGTCCGGCGTCTCCGCCACGATCCGGTCGACCACGCCCTCCCGCAGCAGCTCCGGTGCGCCGATCCGCTGCTGGGCGGCGAGCCGCGGGGCGTGGTCCGGGGTGCGGTGCAGGATCACCGAGGCGCCCTCCGGGGGGAGGGGCGAGAGCCAGGCGTGCTGGGTGGCGAGGGCGCGGTCGGCCGGGAGCAGGGCGAGCGCCGCGCCGCCCGCGCCCTCGCCGAGGAGCAGGCTCACCACCGGGACCGGAAGGGTGCTCAGCTCGGCGACGCAGCGGGCGATCTCACCGGCCAGCGCGCCCTCCTCGGCGGCGGGACTCAGCTCCGCGCCGTGGGTGTCGATGACGGTGAGCACGGGAAGCCGCAGCTCCGCCGCCAGCCGCATGCCGCGGCGGGCGGTGCGCAGGCCGCCGGGGCCGACGGGGCCGTGCAGCGCGGCGGCGGCGCGGTCGTGGCCGATCACCACGCAGGAGACGCCGTGGAACCGGGCGAGGGCGAGCCGCAGTGCCTCGTCCCGCTCGCCGGCGCCGCTGCCGGAGAGCGGGACGGCCTGCTCGGCGCGGGCCAGCAGCTCGGCGAGCCCGGGGCGGGTGGGCTCGCGGGTGATCCGGACGGAGTCCCAGACGTCGGCGGTGTCGACGGTGGTGGCTGAGGGCGCATCGGAAGTCGGCGGGCTCGACGTCTCGTGCGCATCCGGCATCGCCAGGATCCCCAGTGCCGCCGCCCACCGCTCGCGCAGTTCCGCACCCCGCAGCACCGCGTCCACCGTGCCGAACTGCTCCAGGTGCTCCGCCCGCTGCACGCCCTCCGGGAACGGCTTCCCGTACAGCGCCTCGTACACCCGCGGCCCCAGGAAGCCGATCAGCGCCTCCGGCTCGGCAGTCGTGAGCTGGCCCAGCGAACCCCAGGACGCGAACACCCCGCCCGTCGTCGGGTGGCGCAGGTGCACCAGGTACGGCAGGCCGGCGGCCTTGTGGGCGGTGACCGCGTTGGCGATGGCGATCATCCGGACGAACGCGGGCGTGCCCTCCTGCATCCGGGTGCCGCCCGAGGCGGGGAAGGCGAGCAACGGCAGACGCTCAGCCGTCGCCCGTTCCACGGCGGCGAGCAGGCGGGCGGCCGTCGCCGTGCCGATCGACCCGCCGAGGAAGGCGAACTCGCTCAGCAGCAGCGCCACCCGGTGGCCGTCGAGCCGGCCCTCCCCGGTGAGCGCCGCCTCGTCGGCGCCGCTGCGGGCCCGGGCGCGGGCGAGGTCGGCGGCGTAGTCGGGGCCGGGGTCCGGGTCGGTCACCGGGGTGTCCCAGCTGCGGAAGCTGCCCGGGTCGAGCAGCGCCTCGGCGAAGGCGAGCGCGGCGGGGCGGGCGGGAGTGGCGGCTGCGTACGGTCGGTGATCGTTCACACCGTCAAGTGTCCTCAGCCGTGCCGCGCGCCCACAACATCGACTCGGTCACATCGGTCACATCGGCCGGCGCCTCGAGCGGACCTCAGATGACCACCGGGCTGCGCCGCTCCACCAGCACCACGTTGCGCCACTCGCCGTTGAGCCGGCCGATCCGCTCCCGGGTACCGATCACCCGGAACCCGGCCCGCTGGTGCAGGGCCAGGCTCGCGGTGTTCTCGGGGAAGATGCCGGACTGCACGGTCCAGATGCCCCCCGCCTCCGTCGACTCCAGCAGCGCGGTGAGCAGCGCGAACCCGACGCCGTGGCCCTGGGCGTCGGGGTGCACGTAGACGGAGTGCTCCACCACGCCCGCATAGGCCGCACGGTCGGAGACCCGGGAGACGGCGGCCCAGCCGAGCACCTGATCGGTCCTCCCGTCCGTCTCCCCGCCCTCCGACCCCAGCGCGACGAGCCGGTGCCCGGGCAGCCGGCTGGCGTTGAACTTGGCCCAAGTCGGTGCCGCCGTCTCGAAGGTGGCGTTTCCCCCGGCGATTCCGAGGCGGTAGATCGCGAGCACCTGCTTGCTGTGCTCGGGCCGCATCGATTCGATCCTCATGCGGCCTGATCGTAGAGCCGGGGGAAGAGCGTACCGGGCACGGGCACCCGCCCATCGGGACCCGGGGTGCACTGGGTGCGCACCCGGCCAGCCGCACCAGGGAGGAACGGCGCCAACTCCCCGGCGAGGGTTCGGCAGGCGTGCAACAGGACGGCGAGGTGGGTGGGGGCGCCGGCCGACTTGCTGATCTTCCGCCCCTCCACCGTCAGGTAGTCGTGCACCACCACCTCGGTGGGCAGCGGCAGCCCGGCCGAGAGCAGGATGGCCGGCCAGTAGACGGCGTGGAACCGCAGCACCCCCTTTCCGCAGAACTGGGTGCGCCGGTCGCTGCCGCGCCACCAGCGCTCGAAGCCGGGGGAGTCCAGGCCGAGGGCGGTGAGGTAGCCGGCCAGACCGTCCCACCAGACGTAGACCACCTGGGAGTCGTCGCCGGGCACCGGGATGCCCCAGCCGCGGGCCCGCTCCCGGGAGCGCGAGACCGAGAAGTCGGGTAGGCCGACGTCCAGCAGCGCGAGCACTTCGTTGCGCCGGGCCGGCGGGTCGATCCGCAGCCGGCCCTCGGTGATCTCGGCGCGCAGCCGTTCGGTGTGCCGGGAGAGCCGGAAGAACCAGTTGCGCTCGGCCACCGTCTCCGGCTCGGTGCCGTGTTCCGGGCAGCGGCCGTCGGGCAGTTCGGCCGGCTGGTAGAACTGCTCGCAGCCCACGCAGTAGCGGCCGCGGTAGTCCCGCGGGTAGAGGTCGCCGGCCGCGGCGCAGCGGCGCCAGAGCTCCGCGACGCCCGGGGCGTGGCGCGGGTCGCGGCTGGTGCGCAGGAAGTCGTCCAGGTCGACTTCCAGGGGCAGGGCCAGGGCCTCGAAGGCGGCCGCGTTGCGCGCGACCAGGTCGGCCACCGGCACCCCGGCGGCAGCGGCGGCGAGCACGTTCTTCAGCGAGTTCTCGTCCGTGCCGCCGAGCAGCCGCACCTGCTCGCCGCGCGAGCGGCGGTGGCGGGCCAGCACGTCGGCCTGGACGAGCTCCAGCGCGAAGCCCAGGTGCGGGCGGGCGTTGACGTAGGGGAGGGTGGTGGTGAGGTAGCTGCGGCGGTCGGTCATCAGGAACGCTCCCGGGGAGAACCGGGGCCGCGAGCGGAACGCGAAAACGCGACGAGGCCCCGTGGTGGCGGGGCCTCGGACGGCTCTGGGCATCCGTCAGCTGCTACCCCGCGGGGCGGGGCATCAGTCGGTGGCAAGCACGGAGCGAGGTCATGCGGCCAGGCTAGGCGGGCCCGGCGGGCGAGGGCAAAGCATTAACGGTGGGGCGGGGCTCAGGGGTTGAACGGCGAGTACGCCGGCTCGCCCCAGCGCAGCGGTACGGCCGCCGACCGCCCTACCGCCTCGGTCAGTTCGAACTCCACCAGCCGCTGCGCGCCCGGCACCCGGGCGGCGTGCTCGGGGTCCCAGTCGGTGCGGGCGGTGCCGGTGAGCTGGAGCACGGAGCCGTCCCGCCAGTCCAGGAAGAGCAGCCCGGCGGCCGGGTTCTCCGCCAGGTTTCCGAGGGTGGCGAACATCGCGTTGCCCGAATAGTCCGGCCAGCGGAGCCGGTTCGGTCCCAGGACCTCGACGAACCCCGGGTTGCCGCCCCGGTGCGAGGTGTCCGGACTGCCCGAACCGTCGGCGGTGGTGAGGAAGAAGGTGTCGGCAGTGCTGATGAGCTCCTGGTGATGATCCGTCAGATGGCTGCTGGTGGAAGCTGGCCGGAGTGACGGACGATCCGGTGCCGGCAGTAGCTCGCGGGACTGGATGTACTTGGGGCAGTTGCCGAAGAACTGCTCCAGTTCGATCCGCAGCCCGCCCGAACCAACAGGCGTACAGGGCCCGTTGAGGCGGGCGCGGCGGCGGGTGGCGGGCTCCAGGGCGATTCCGCCGACCCGGGCGGGCGCCGCCAGGACGGCGGCCAGCGGATCGCCGTCGGCGGGGCGGGCGGCGATGGCGATCGCGTCCACCTCGCCGGCGGGGTCGGACTCGGCTTGCAGGAAGCCGGGACGGCCGGTGAGCAGCCCGGCCCAGAGCCGTCCGGCCGGGTCGGCCGCACCGAGCACGACCATCGGCTGCCGGCTGAGGAATTCGGCGGCCACCGGTGGGACGCGGCGCTGCCGGGTCGGGCCGGAGAAGCCCGGGCGGTCGAACCCGGCCCGGCGGCGGACCAGTTGCTCGCCGGTCAGTGGTGCGTGCGGGGCGGTCATGGGTGCCGTCACCTCTCCAGGGTCGGTGCGGTCAGAAGAACCCGCAGGTGGGAGCCGCCGCGTGGGGCGCGTGCACGCCCTCGGCGGCCACGCCGGAGGCGGTGAACACCTCCAGCCGGATGCCGTCCGGGTCGGCGAAGAAGACGCCGCCGGAGTCCGCGCCCTCGCCGTGCGGGACCACGCCCTCGTGGGCGAACTCCGCGCCGAGCTCGCCCAGTACCCGCTCCACCGCGCGCACCTCCTCGACGCTGCCGACCTCGAAGGAGAGGTGGTGCAGCCCGGGGGTGGCGGTGGCGAACCGGCCCGCGCTCTGGCGCCAGAGGGTGAGCACCGGGCGGCCCTCCCGGCCGAGGAAGGCGAACCGGCCCTCCGGGTCCTCCCGCACCGGCTCCAGGCCGAGAACCCGCTGGTAGAAGGCGCGGGAGCGGTCCAGATCGGTGACGTTGAGACCGATGTGGCCGGTGCTGATCGTGGGTGCGGTGGGCATGGGGGTCCTCTCCTCGGGCAGTGCCTAACCTTTCATTTCGAGTATGGAGGTTAGTGGAGAGTGCCGTCAACCGATGTCTGCACGGTCAGCGGTTAGAATCGACGGCGAGAGCCAGCGCAGCGTGAGAAGAGCGATCCGAGATGAGCCAGCAGGAAGTGCCGCCCGTGGACCCCCGGCCGCTGCCCGGTGAGCCGCTCTCCCTCGACCTGCTCAACACCCGCTGGAACGGGGCCGAGGGGCCGTGCGACCTGCTCGACTCGCTCGACGGCCTGGGGCAGTGGCTGGCGCTGAACGGCTTCGCCGACCGGGTGCCGGCCGACCGGGCGGCCCAGGAGGCGCTGGTCGCCACCCGGGCCGCGCTCGCCGAACTGGTGGGCGGCAAGGGCGGAGAGGATGCCGAGGCCGGCCGCGCCGCACTGAACGCCGTGCTGGCCCACGGCGCGCTGCACCGCACGCTGACCGCCGACGGACCGGTCGAGCAGGTCCAGGTGGACGACCCGGCCTGGCTGGCCGCCTGGTCCGCCGCCGCCGACTACCTGCGCCTGCTCGGCGAGGCGCCGGACCGGATCCGGATCTGCGCCCACCCCGACTGCGTGCTGCACTTCTACGACACCTCGAAGAACGGCACCCGCCGCTGGCACGCGATGGCCAGCTGCGGCAACCGGGCCAAGGCCTCCCGGCACTACGCGCGCAGCAAGGCCTGACGCCGGCTCAGTACGGACTGCCAATCCGCGCCCCGCGGAGCATTGACACGGACTGGTCCAGACCGGTTCAGTGGTCTAGTCCAAAAGGGGTGCGCCGGCGGGGTCGCTCCCCGCGCTGCCTGCCCCGGCGGACTCCCCCACACCAGAGGCGTTCGAGGCAGGAGCATCCCCACATGCGCAGTCTCACCAGAGCTGTTCCCAACCGTCCCCAGCCGCCCAGGAGTTCGCGTCGGCTGATCGCCGCCGTGAGTGCCTGGACGGTCGCCGCCGGCGCGATCGTCGGCGCCACCGTCGGCCTGGCGCCCAGCGCCTCGGCCGGCGAGTTCCTCACCAACGGCGGCTTCGAGAGCGGCAGCCTGTCCCCGTGGACCTGTTCCGGGTCCACCGGCAGCGTCGTCACCGGCCACGCGCACAGCGGCAGTTACGCCCTGGCCGGCGCGGCCAGCGCCTCCGACAACGCCCAGTGCACCCAGACCGTCACCGTCGCGCCCAACACCACCTACACGCTGAGCGCGTGGGTCAACGGCGCCTACGTCTACCTGGGCGTCAACGGCGGCAGCAGCACCTGGACCCCGGGCACCGGCGGCGCCTACCAGCAGCTGACCACCAGCTTCACCACCACCGCCACCCAGACCACCGCCACCGTCTTCGTGCACGGCTGGTACGGCCAGGGCACCTACTACGCGGACGACGTCTCGCTCGGCGGCCCCGGCAACCCGACCGGCAGCCCCTCGGCCAGCCAGAGCGCCAGCAGCACCCCGACCGCCACCAGCACTCCCACCGCCACCGGCACCCCGACGGCGACCGGCACGCCGACCGCCACCGCCACGGCGACCGCGACCGCGACCGCGACCGCCACCAGCACCCCCACCTCGGGCGGCGGCCTGCCCACCCACGCCCTGGTCGGCTACCTGCACGAGAGCTTCGCCAACGGCGCCGGCTACATGAAGATGGCCGACGTGCCGGACTCCTGGGACATCATCGACCTCTCGTTCGGCGAGCCCGACTCGGTCACCTCCGGCACCATCCACTTCAACCGCTGCTCCACCACCGACTGCCCCGGCATCGAGTCGGACGCCGACTTCATGGCCGCGATCAAGGCCAAGCAGGCCAAGGGCAAGAAGGTGGTGCTCTCGATCGGCGGCGCCAACGGCGAGGTGCAGCTGACCACCACCGCGGCCCGCGACGCCTTCGTCAGCTCGGTCTCCTCGATCATCAACAAGTGGGGCCTGGACGGCCTGGACGTCGACTTCGAGAACCAGTCGCTCTCGCTGAACTCCGGCGACACCGACTTCAAGAACCCGACCACCCCGGTGATCGTCAACACCATCTCCGCGCTGCAGCAGCTGAAGGCCAAGTACGGCGCCAACTTCGTGCTGACCATGGCGCCGGAGACCTTCTTCGTGCAGCTCGGCTACCAGTACTACGGCTCCGGCCCGTACAACGGCCAGGACCCGAGGGCCGGCGCCTTCCTGCCGGTGATCTACGCCCTGCGCAACGACCTCACCCTGCTGCACGTCCAGGACTACAACTCCGGCTCCATCATGGGCCTGGACAACCAGTACCACTCGATGGGCGGCGCGGACTTCCACATCGCGATGACCGACATGCTGCTCTCCGGCTTCCCGGTCGCGGGCAACACCAACAACATGTTCCCGGCGCTCAAGCCCTCCCAGGTGGCGATCGGCATGCCGGCCAACACCTACGCGGGCAACGGCTACGTGGCCCCCGCCGGGGTGGACCAGGCGCTCGACTGCCTCACCAAGAACACCAACTGCGGCGGCTACACGCTGCACTCCGGTGCGCACCCCGACCTGCGCGGGCTGATGACCTGGTCGGTCAACTGGGACAACTACAACAAGAACGAGTTCTCGAACAACTTCCACAGCTACTTCGGCTGACGGGAGCCGGGTCGGGGGCGGCAGCCGTGACGGTGCCGCCCCGTCCGGCTAGCCGCGCGGCGACCTGACGCCGTGGCGGGCCGTGTACTCGGCGGCCAGCCACGGCCCCAGCTCCGCCAGCAGCAGCCGCACCGCCGCCGGGTCGGCCGAGCCGGCGGGCGCGAACTCGGCGACGGTGCGCATCTGTTCGGCACGCTCCGGGTAGTAGTGGCCGAACACGGCGGCGGACTCGGCCAGATCGCTGGTCCAGCCCTGCCAGCGGGGCATCACCAGGGTGAACCCGGTGCGCACCACCTTGCGGGCCGCGCCCCGGGTCAGGGTGCGCAACTCCGCCTCGCTGGTGGCCCGTTCGGCCCTGGCCCGCCAGCCCGGCAGCAGCTCGGCGAGGTCGCCGTTGGTCTCCCGGGCGAGCGTGGAGTCCAGCCGGTAGCGGGGGAGGCGGTCGGCCAGGTCCGGCCCGAGCAGCGGGGTGCAGAGGCAGGCGAGGAACCAGCCGAGGTCGTACCGCTCCGCCTCGCTGAGCAGCCGCTCGACCCCGAAGAGCAGCACCCCGCCGCCCTTGAGCTGCGGGAACTCGTGCTCCAGCGCGGCCAGCAGCGCGTCGGCGGCGCTGCGGTCGGCGGGGGTGGGCGGGCGGTTCAGCGCGAGCAGCAGGTCCAGGTCGGAGCGGCCCGGGACGGCGGTGCCGCGCGGGATGCTGCCGTAGAGGTAGGCGCTGTGCAGGGAGCCGCCGCCGAAGGACCGCCGGACGCCGGCGCGCACGGCGGCGACCACGGGTGCGTACTCGGGAGTGACCCGGTCGAGCGAGCCCTCACGGAGCATCAGCCCGTCCTGGTCGAGTCCGGCTCCGTGCCTCATGGCGGCCCTCCTGCGTGCGATCGGTGCCGCTCAGCTTGGCCGAGGGCGTCCGCGCAGGTCAAAGGCGTTTATCCGGGCTGCGCCCAGGCGCGGGCGGCGGCGATCCGGCGGGCGGTGCTGGGGTGGCTGGCGAAGAGCAGCTCCAGCAGGCGGGGCGGGTCGACATCGGCGACGTTGGTCAGCGCGAGGCGGCGCTGCATCGCGATGAACTGCTCCGGGTCGCGGGTCAGGTCCAGCGCGTGCCGGTCCGCCCGGGCCTCGATCCGCCGGCTCACGGCCGCCTGCGGCGGCCCGCCGAGCGCACCCAGCAGCGCGGCGCAGGCGGCCAGCAGCGGCAGCGAACGCGGATCGGCGACATCGGGCACGCCGGCGGCGTCCAGCAGCGGACGCAGCGAGAGGAGCAGCCCCAGCACGGCCACGACGGCCGCCGCACCGACGGCGGCGAGCGCGGTGCCGCGGGGCACGTCGCGGTGCTTCACGTGGCCCAGCTCGTGCGCCACCACCAGTTCGACCTCACGGGGCGCGGCGGTGGTCAGCAGGGTGTCGTAGGCGACGATCCGGCGGGTGGCGCCGAAGCCGGAGACGTAGGCGTTGAGCGCGGTGGTGCGGCGGGAGGCGTCGGCCACCAGCACGTCGCGGACCCGCACGGCGTCCCGCTCGGCGAGCGCGAGCAGGGCGCTCCGCAGCTCGCCCTCGGGCATCGGGGTGAAGCGGTTGAACAGCGGCTCGACGAGGAGGGGGAAGAGGAAGGAGAACGCGACGGTGAGGGCCGCGGCCGCGGCGGCCGCCGGGAGCCACCACCACTGCCGCGACCAGCCCGTCAGCGCGTAGACGCCGAGCGCGGCGGGCAGCGCGAGCGCGAGGGTGAGCAGCAGCCCGCGCAGCAGGTCGACCAGCCAGCCGGCCCACCCCTGGGTGACCAGGCCGAACCGGGTGCGGATCCGCCGCACCCGCGCGGTGAACGGGAGCGCCAGCACCTGCCCGAGCAGCACCAGCAGCACCGTCCCGGCCAGCACCTGCGCCGCCCAGGAGCCGCCGAACAGCTCGCCGGCCCACCGCACGGCGGCCGCCCCGGCGGGCGTGAACCCGAGCACCAGCGACAGTGCCAGCCCGGCCACCCGCCCCCCGATCGCCCACGGCACCTGCGCCCGCCGCAGCGCCCGCCCCCGGGCCAGCTCCTCGGCGGTGAAGTCCCCGTCGCCGTCCACCATGCCCTGCCTCCCGTCCGTCGCGCCGCTGGCCACGGTAGGGCATGGCGGCGGGGCGGGGGAGCACAGGCGCGGGTGATGCGGCGCCCCGGCCGCGGGCGCGGGGCTCGGGGCCTGCGGGCCCGAGGGCGGCGGCGAGCTTCCCCGGGACGCCGTGGCGGGCAGCGCGTCCGCTGCGGCGCTGCCCCTCACGGCCCTTCGTCGGGCAACCGCTCCACCGCCACCATCGCCGCGTCGTCCCCCAGCCGTCCGCCCGCGTGGGTGAGCAGGTCGCGGCGGAGGTGGTGGAGGAGGGTGGCCGGGCGTTCGGCGGACCAGGCGCGGATGCGGTCGGTGAGCGGGTAGAACGCCCGCGCCGTGTCGCGGGCCTCGATCACGCCGTCCGTGTAGAGCAGCAGCCGGTCCTCGGGACGGAACGAGAAGAAGTCCGGCCAGTACTGCGGTTCCATCAGCCCGCCCAGCCCCAGCGGCGGCGCCGGGCGGCTGGCCTCCAGGGTGAGCACCTGGCCGGCGTGCAGCAGCAGCGGGGGCGGGTGGCCGCAGTTGATCACCTGGATGCGGGTGCCGTCGTCCGGGATGTCCAGGATCACCGCCGTGATGAAGGACTCGGCGGCGTCCGCGTCGGCCGCCGCGGCCAGGTCCCAGCTGACGCTGCCGTCCAGGTAGGCGGCCAGCTCCGGCAGCGAGGCCTGGAGGTGGGCGGCGGCCCGGAACGCGCCGAGCAGCAGGGCCGCCTCGCCGAGCGAGGTGAGGCCCTTGCCGCGGACGTCGCCGACGATCAGCCGGGTGCCGTCGCGGGTCCGGGAGGCGGCGTAGAGGTCGCCGCCGATCTGCGCCTCCGCCTCGGCCGCCAGGTAGACGGAGGCGATCCGCAGCGAGCCGATCCGGTCCGGCAGCGGCCGCAGCAGCACCTGCTGCGCCGCCTCGGAGACCGAGCGCACCTGCACCAGCTCGCGCGCGTGCCGCTCGCGCAGCGCCCGGAAGGCTACCACCAGGGCCGAGACCACGATCAGCGAGGCGATCTGGCTCTCGTGGTTGGAGGTGGTCAGCCCGTCCCGCATGACGCCGATCACCGTGAGCGCCGCCACCGCCAGCACGCCGACCAGCGCGGTGAGCCGGGTGCCCGCGAAGGAGGCGGTGATCGCGGGGGCGACCACCAGCAGCGGGCCGAGGTGGATGTTCGGCGGGGAGAGGATGTCCACCACCGTGATCACCACGATCAGCCCGAGTGGCAGGGCCACCAAGGCAGGGCCGGCTCGCCGTGGCCGGTCGAGGGGGAGGGATCGCTGGCGGGCGGGCACGCTTCCTCTCTACACCCCGCCAGCGTGCCGCGCAGCGCGAGCAACCCGGCCCCGCGGCCTGGTCCCGGAGGTATCGTCACCACACGGACCGAGGGCGACGGGGGCGGCCATGGGCACGGGGTGGGAGTTCGACGAACCGGAGGGAACGGCGGGGGCGCCGGCGCCGCTCGGCGACGAGTTGGTGGACCCCGGCTCGGCCCGGGAACCGGCCGGCAGCAGGAGTCCGAGCCGCCGACGCCTGCTGCTCGGCGCGGGCGCGCTCGCCGCCGCGGGCGCCGTCGCCTGGGCGGTGGCCGGCCGGGGGAGGAGCCGGCAGCCCGACCTCGGCGGGCCGAAGCCGCTCTGGACCTACCGTGGCCCGGGCCGGCTGGAGGCCGCGCGGATCACCGGCACGCCGCAGCACCCGGTCTTCCTCGCCGGGCCGGATCTGGTGGTGCTCGACCCGGCGACCGGCCGGCCGCGGCAGCGGTTCGAGCTGGCGAAGGACGCGGAGCTGCTGGCCGCGGGCGGGCTGCTGCTGGCGGGCAACACGCCCGAGGCGGCGGCCACGGGCACCCCCGGCGACCGGATCACGGGCTACGACCTGGGCACCGGCGCGAGCGACTGGCAACTGCTGATCGACCAGCCCGGCACCGCCCGGACGAGCCTGTTGGCGGCGCTGGCCACCGACGGCCGCACCCTCTACTGCCGCGCCGACTCCTTCGGCGGCGCGGCGGCCAGCTCCAGCACCCTCTACGCCGTGGACCTGGCCACCCGGCAGCCGCGCTGGCAGCGGCCGACCACCGGGGAGGACTGGGTCGGGCAGGTCGCCCCGATCGGCGGCGGCCGGCTGCTGGTGGGTTACGGGGGCGCGCTGGCCGCCGTCGACGACCGCGACGGCCACCCGCTCTGGTCGGTGCGCCAGAGCGGCCAGCACACCGGCTGGTGGACGGTGGACGACCAGCTGAGCTACGAGCCCGACGGCTCGGGCCTGTGGGTCCGCTCCCTGTCCGACGGCACCGAGCGGTGGCGGCTGCTGCCCGGCGAGCAGGACTCCTGGCGCTACCTGCGCCCGCTGCCCGCCGGCCCGCAGGTCCACCTGTTCCGCGACGACGGCCTGGTGACGGCGGTCCGCCGCGCCGACGGCGGCCAGCTCTGGACGACCCAGCTGCCGTTCCGCCTGGACACCCGCAGCGCCCCGGCGCTGGCGGGCGGCCTGCTGCTGGTGCCCGGCCCGGCGAGCAGCGGGGTGGTGGCGCTGACGGCGGACCGGGGCACCGTGCGCTGGACCTTCCGGGACGGCGAGCCGGGTGTGGACGTCTGGTCGGTGACCGTGCTGGACGGCCGCGCCTACCTCGGGCACGACGCCGTGCTGCACGCCGTCAATCCGAGCTGAGACGCGGCGCCGTCCAGTCGCCCGAGGGGATCAGCGCCGGTCGGGCGCGCAGCCGGGCGGCCGCCGCGGGGCCGGCCAGGTAGACCCAGGCGGACTCGGCGGCACCGGTGGCGGTCACCGTGACCGGCAGGCACTCGCGCACGTAGAGGCCGCGGCCGTCGGGGCGGCAGTCCTCCAGCGCGTCGAGGGTGGCCAGCACCTGCGGGTAGTGCGCCGGACGGACCGTGATCAGCTCGCCCACCACCCGCTGCCCCGGATCGGGCAGCACGAACGGGTAGCCGGGCCCGTCGTGCAGCGCCGCCGCATCGAGCACGGCCGCCCGGACCAGGGCGCAGCGCCCGGCCAGGTGGCGGGCGTGGTTGCGCTGGCCGGGGCGGAGCGTGCCGTACACGAAGAGCGGCAGGGGGATGGACACGGCGGGTGCCTCCTTCGGAATTCGGCTTCCAGACAGCGATACCCACTGGCGCCGGGGGTTCCCGATGCGCTCTCATGACTCCGGCCGGACAGCAGCCAACCAAGGAGATACCCATGACATCGGTCGGTGTCGGACAGACGACGCCACTCGCACCAGCCACCCGGATCTCCGGGGCGGTCTGGATCGCCCTCCTTCTGGTGTATGTGGTCTGGGGCTCCACCTACCTCGCCATCCGGGTCGTGGTGGAGAGCATGCCGGCGCTGCTCTCCGCCGCGATCCGGTTCCTGCTCGCGGGCGCGCTGCTGCTGGGCTGGGTGGCGGTGCGCTCGGGGCCGGCGGCCGTGCGGGTGAACCGGCGTCAGCTGTTCACCAGCGGCACCGTCGGGGTGCTGCTGCTGACCACCGGCAACGGCCTGCTGGTGATCGCCGAGGGGACGGTGCCGTCCGGGCTGGCCGCGCTGCTGGTCGCGGTGGTGCCGCTCTGGGTGGTGCTGCTGCGCGCGGTCACGGGGGAGCGGCAGGGCTGGGCCCGGATCGCCGGCGTGCTGCTCGGGCTGGTCGGCCTGGCCGTGCTCTCGCTGCCCGGCATCCGGGGCAGCGTGGGCATCGGCGGGGTGGTGCTGGTGATGATCGGCGCGTTCAGCTGGGCGGTCGGTTCGTTCGGCGGCACCAAGATGACCCGGACCGAGAACGCCCTGGTGGCCAGCGCCTACCAGATGCTGATCGGCGGCCTCGGCTGTCTGGTGGTCGCCCTGGCCCGGGGCGAGCAGCAGCACTTCCAGCTGTCGCAGGTCACCACCCGGTCCTGGCTGGCGCTCGCCTACCTGGTCTTCGTCGGGTCGCTGGTCGGCTACACCGCCTACTCCTGGCTGCTGCAGAACGCGCCGATCGGGCTGGTCGCCACCTACGCCTACATCAACCCGGTGGTGGCGGTCTTCCTGGGCTGGCTGGTGCTGGCCGAGCAGGTGGGGGCGTCCGAGCTGGTCGGCGGCCTGATCGTGGTGGCGGCGGTCTGCGTGGTGGTGAGCACGGAACGGCGGGTCCGGGCCGACCGGCACTGACCGGGCGCCTCCGCCGCACCGGCGGGTGCGCCCGCCCGAGGCCGGTCGTACGGTGGACCGGGGGTGAGCGAAGGGAGCCCGAGATGCCTGGATCCGTCACCATCGGCCACCACCTGGAGAACCCGGCGATGGTCGAGCACGCCGACGCCGAGCGGATGGCGCTGCTGCTCGACGAACTCGGCCACCTGCTGGCCGTGCAAGGGCCGAACCGGCTGAGCGACGAGCAGGTGAGCGCGCTGCTCGGCGGTGCGGAGGAGGGCCGGACGGAGCTGGCGCAGTGGTGCCGGGAACGGGCGGCCCAACTGCACGACCGGCTCTGAACCCGGCCGCCCCGAGCGCCGGTGCCCCGCCCCAGGGGCGCCGGCGCTCCGTCGTACCCCCCCAATCACCGCCCACTGCAGGGATCTTGACAGTGCTCAGCAGCCCGTGAGTACATGCCAACCGTGCGAATACCCCTCCCCCTCCGCCGCTCCGGCCGCGCCCGCCGCACCCTGGCCGCGCTCGCCCTCGCCGCGGCCGCCGTGCTGACCGCGCCCGCCACCGCCACGGCCGACAGCACGCCGGGCCCGTCCCGGATCGAGACCAACTACGCCGACCCGGTCACCGCGCTGCCGCCGATCAGCCGTCCGGACACCCCGCACTGCACGGTCACCGCGATGCAGCACGACTTCGGCAACAGCTACGGGCAGCCCTTCACCGGCACCCTCACCCCGCCCGCCGACTGCCCCGGGCCCTGGTCCAAGGTGGTGCTGGACTGGTCGGGCAGCGTCGCCGGCCGCCAGTACGACCGGCTGGCCGGGGTCTGGATCGGCGGCGCCGAGGTGCTGCGGACCAGCACGCCGGAGCCCGACCCGGCCGGCATCAGCTGGCACGTGGACCAGGACCTCACCTCGTTCACGCCGCTGCTGCGCACCGCGCAGCCGGTGGTGGTGGATCTCGGAAACATCGTCAACTCCACCTACACCGGCGTCTACCACATGCGGATGACGGTCACCTACTACCAGGCGGACCGGGCCCACCCGGCCGCCGCGACGGCCGACCAGGTGCTGCCGGTCTCCCAGTCGGCGACGGCGCCGGGCTGGTGGACGCTCGGCAAGGGCCAGAGCGCCACCGCCTCGCTCACCTTCCCGCGGAACCTGACCGGCGCCCGGCTGCAGCTCTACGCCCGGGGCGGGGGCTGCGAGGAGTTCTGGTACTCCAACGTGCCGGACGACGTGGCGGCCGCGCACCCCGACTGGGGCATGTGCGGCGGCGGGACCTACCGCGAGGTGCAGGTGCTGGTGGACGGGCGGATCGCGGGCACCGTCCAGCCGTTCCCGGTGATCTACACCGGCGGGATCAGCCCGCTGATGTGGCGTCCGGTGCCCAGCATCGACGCCTTCCGCACCCAGCCCTACGACGTCGACCTGACGCCGTTCGCCGGCACCCTGACCGACGGCCGCCCGCACACCGTCACGCTGGTGCCGCCGGCCGGGATCAGCGACTCCTGGACGCTGGACGGCAGCCTCTTCCTCACCACCGACCCGCTGCGGGCGCAGACCGGCGGCGCCGTCACCACCGACACCATCGCCGCCGCGCCGCAGCTGAGCACCACCGAGGCCGCGCAGCCGGACGGCAGCGAGCTGGTCACCGTGACGGCGGGCCGGGACTGGACGGTGGCGGGGTACGTGGACACCTCGCAGGGGCGGATCGGCACCCGGATCGACCACCACGGCGAGTACCGCAACACCGACACCCTCGCCGACCAGGGCCAGCAGCAGACCACCAGTCAGCGCGACAGCGGCTGGACGGTGGTGGCCACCGACCGGGACGGGCACGGACAGCCGGAGCAGCGGCGCAGCACCTGGTCCTACCCGCTGGACGTGACCAGCGGCTACCAGCCCGGCAGCGGCGCCGACAGCTTCACCGCCACCGGCCAGGTGTCGGTGGCCCGGGAGCTGACCGACCAGACCCGGCACAGCCAGGGCGCCTGGCACCAGCAGGACTCCGTCGACGACCGGCTGCAGGCCCGGGGCGTGCTGGCCCGGCAGTCCGGCACGGTGGTGCAGGCCGACGGCAGTTCGCACGAACGCTACCTCGGCAGTTCGGCGGGCGGCGGTTGCTACCTGCACGAACTGGCCGCCGACCACGGCTACCTGACCCTGGACCGGACGGCGGACTCGACCCGCCCGGACGGTTGCGGCTGAGGGAATACCAGGGGCGATTGTCCAGTCGTTCCGGTGGCCTGAGGGCGCCGTTCCGCTGTCGGGACGGCGTCAAGGGCTGGTCGGTGCCGCGTCAAGACGGCTCTGACCAGCCCTTTGGCGCGCCATCAGTTCGAAACTGAACACGTTTTCGGAGGGGGTGAGATATCCGTCACATGCCGATGTGGCGCCCGTCAATGTCTGACGCACCGTAATCCGTATGTGACCAGCGGGAATGTCCGCTCGGTCGGCTTCGGGCTGGATGATCAGCTGAATTCGAGCTTTGAGTTGATCTTGTTCTCGGGTGTGTTCTGCGCTTCACTCGTGCGGGTGTCAGCGGCGGAACGGGGTGCGGCCGACTGACCCGAGGCGCCGTCATGGCCGCTAGCGGCCTGCCGGCTCGACGTTCGGCGAGACAGAGAGCACCGTTGCGTATGACGATCGAGAGTCGGAAGCCCCCGCTGACCGGTCAGCCCGGCCGGATGCTCTCGCGTCGCCTCCGCAGGACCCTGCTCGTGCTGCCCGGACTCACCACACTGGCCGGCTGCTCCGCGCAGGGCGGCGGCTCCACCGGCGAGGTGGCCGTGGTCGGCGGCGCGGCCGCCGTGGTGCTGCTCGGCGCCACCGCCGTGGTGGTCCGCCGGGTCACCGCCCGGCCGCTGGAACGGGCCCGCGACCTCGCCGCCCGCAACCTCTCCCAACTGCTCGACGAGCGGGCCGGCCTGCTGGAGGAGCGCGGCCGGCTGCTCGCCGAACGCGACGCCCAGCAGGCCCGGCTGCACAGCCAGCTCGGCGAAGGCCGGCGGCAGGCGCACGAGCACGATGAGCTGCAGCGCCAGTACGAGGAGCTGCAGCGCCGGCAGCGCGAGCTCGCCGACCAGTGGGCCGAGCTCACCGCCGCGCACGGCGGCGCCGTCGAGCGGCTGGCGGAGCTGGACCAGGAGCACGAGCTGCTGCTCGCCGAGCGGGACGGCCTGGCCAAGGAGCGCGACGAGCTGCAGGGCAGCGTGGACGCCACCTTCGTCAACCTGGCGATGCGCACCCTGACCCTGGTCGAGCGGCAGCTGGTGCTGATCGAGGCGCTGGAGGGCCGGGAGGCGGACGCCGGCCAGCTGGAGAGCCTGTTCCGGCTCGACCACCTGGCCACCCGGATGCGCCGCAACAGCGAGAACATGCTGCTGCTGGCCGGCCTGGAGAACAGCCAGCGCAGCCGCAAGACCGTCAGCCTGCTGGACGTGGTGCGGGCGGCGGTCTCCGAGATCGAGCGGTACGAGCGGGTCAAGCTCGGCTTCCTGGCCGCCGTCCGGCTGACCGGCGCGGTCGCCGACGACACCAGCCACCTGCTCGCCGAACTGCTGGAGAACGCCACCGCGTTCTCGCCGCCACAGGAGCAGGTCGAGATCGGCGGCTGGCTGCTGGACAACGGCGAGGTGATGATCTCGGTCACCGACCGGGGCATCGGCCTGCCGCCGGACCGGCTGCGGGCGATCAACGAGCAGCTGGCCGAGCCGACCCCCGCGGACCGCTCCGAGCGGCGCGACGCGCTGCTCGCCGGGGCGCTCACCGGGCGCAGCATGGGGCTCTTCGTGGTGGCCCGGCTGGCCGCCCGGCACGGGCTGCGGGTGCAGCTGCGGGAGAACGGGCAGGGCGGCGGGATCAGCGCGATGCTGGTGCTGCCGCGGGAGGCGCTGCACCAGGACGGGTTCAGCAGCGAGGACCTGGACGACCAGCGGCGGGCGGAGCGCTCGGTGGCGGCGGACGCGGCGAAGGTGCGGGCGGCGGCTGTCGCGGCTGCTCCGGCTCCTGCTCCTGCCGCCGCTGTTGCTGCCGCGCCCGTGGCGCCGGAGGCGGTGAGCGGGCCGGTGGCCTCGCCGCCGGTGCCCGCGGCGTCCGCGGTGGCGGAGGGCGAGCTGCCCGCGCTGCCGCGACGGCGGCCGGCGCATGCCGCGGCGGCGCCGGAGGCCGTGCCCGAGGTCGCGCCCGAGGTCGTGGAGCCGCCGATCGCGGAGCCCGCCGAGCCCGCCGAGCCCGCCGCCGCCCACGAGGCACCGGACTTGGACCAGCCGACCACCCAGCTGACGGTCCGTCAGCTGCGCGCCGACCTCGGGCAGACGACCTCGCACGGCCTGCCCCGCCGGGTGCCGCGCGGCAACGGGCTGCCGGGCACCGGAGAGGCGCCGACCTCCGGGCTGCGCCGGGTCGCCCCGGCCGCCAGCTCGCCCTACGAGCGGACGCCGGGCGAGCCCGCGGCCGAACCGGCCGCCGGGCAGGGCGCGGTGGAGCGGCCGCGGACCTCCGCCGAAGAACTGCGCCGCCGACTCGGCGGCTTCCAGAGCGGGCTGCGCCGGGCGGCCCGCGAGACCGCGGGCGCCGCCGAGGGTGCCGAGGAGCAGGACCGATGAGCGAAGCCGACTACCAGCTGGCGCCCGCGGGGACCGTCCAGCCTCCGGCCAGCCAGGCCGCGACGAACGTCCGGTGGCTGCTCGGCGACCTGGTCGGCCAGGTGCCCGGGGTGGTCGAGGCCGTGGTGGTCTCCGCCGACGGGCTGCTGTTGGCCGACTCCGAGCAGGGCCGGCAGGCCGAACAACTCTCCGCCATCGTCTCGGCGTTGACCAGCCTGGCCGGCGGCCTGGCGCGGGCGATCGAGTTCGGCGGGGTGAAGCAGACCATGGTCACCATGGATGAGGGCCACCTGGTGGTGATGGCGATCAGCGACGGGTCCTGCCTCGGCGTGCACGCCGGACTCGGCTGCGACCTGGGCGTGCTGGCCTACCAGATGTCGCTCCTGGTCGAGCGGGCCGGCCATGCCCTGACACCCCAGGTGCGCAGCGAACTGCACCGCTCGATGGCCCTGCGGTGACCGTGCCGACCGGCGCCGCCGGGAACGGCCCCGACGACCCCCAGCAGGACCCCCAGGAGGTGGGAAGCATGTCCGGCACCGCCCACAGCGGTACCACTGCGAGTACTGTCGGCCCAGGCGCCGGGCACGGCAGGCGGATCGACACCGCCCGCCCCGGCCAGGGGCGTTCGTCCCGGGTGCGGCCGTACGCGATCACCCGGGGCCGGACCAGGTTCGGCCGGGTGCTGCTGGTGGAGACCCTGGTCTCGGCACTCAACCGCCCCGCCGACCCGGGCGACCGCAGCCTGCCCGAACTGGCCGCGATCTGCGAGCTGACGCGTGGTCAGATGCGGTCCATCGCCGAGATCTCGGCATTGCTGCAGATGCCGCTGGGCGTGGTGAAGGTGCTGGTGAGCGACCTGGCCGAGCAGGGCCGGGTGCGGGTGCACGGCGACGACACGGTCACCGGCCCGCTGGACGACGAGGGCGTGCTGCCGGGCAAGCGCGACCTGCTGGAGAGGGTGCTGGGTGGACTTCGCAAGCTCTGACCCGTCGGCGGGCGCTCCGACCCCCGGGGTGCCGCTGGTCGCCGGGGGCGCCACCTCCACCAAGATCGTGGTGGCGGGCGGTTTCGGCGTCGGCAAGACCACCTTCGTCCGCTCGGTCTCCGAGATCGCGCCGCTCACCACCGAGGCGGTGATGACCGAGGCCGCCGCCTCGGTGGACGACAGCTCGGCCGTCCCCGGCAAGACCACCACCACCGTGGCGATGGACTTCGGCCGGATCACCCTGGAATCCGACCTGGTGCTCTACCTGTTCGGCACCCCCGGACAGGGCCGGTTCTGGTTCATGTGGGACGACCTGGTGCGCGGCGCCGTCGGGGCCGTGGTCCTCGCCGACACCCGCCGGCTCGCCGACTCCTTCCCGGCGCTGGACTACTTCGAGGGCAGCGGGCTGCCGTTCGTGGTCGCCGTCAACCAGTTCGACGGCGCGCCGGTCTACTCGGCGGAGGCGGTGCGCGACTCGCTCGCCATGCCGGACCACGTGCCGGTGCTGCTCTGCGACGCCCGGGAGCGCACCTCCACCATCGACGTGCTCACCCGCCTGGTGCTGCACGCTCTCGCGGAGGAGCCCGCTCCGGTCCGCTGACGGTCCGCCGGCGCAAGATCATTGCGCTCGGCGGTGCGGCCCCGTAGGGTCGGCCGACGGTCGATCAACTCCTCCCCTCAGTACAACTCGCAAGAAGGCAGGCAGCTTTGCGCAAGATACTGATCGTCGGAGCCGGGCAGGCCGGGCTCCAGCTGGCGCTGGGCCTCCAGGCCAACGGCTACGACGTCACGGTGATGACCAACCGCACCGCCGACGAGGTCCGGGACGGCCGGGTGATGTCCACCCAGTGCATGTTCGCCACCTCGCTGGACCTCGAGCGCCAACTCGGCCTGAACTTCTGGGAGGAGGCCGCTCCCCGGGTCGAGGGCATCGGCGTCTCGGTGGCCGGCCCCGAGTCGCAGAGGGTGATCGACTGGGTCGGCCGGCTGGACGGCTACGCCCAGTCGGTGGACCAGCGGATCAAGATGTCCGGCTGGCTGGAGACCTTCGCCCAGCGCGGCGGCAAGGTCGTGGTGCACGGCGTCGCCGTCTCCGACCTGGACTACTTCGCCCGCACCCATGACCTGGTGCTGGTCGCCGCCGGCAAGGGCGAGCTGGTCTCGATGTTCGGCCGCGACGAGTCCCGCTCGCCGTACAGCACCCCGCAGCGCGCGCTCGCCGTCGCCTACGTGCACGGCCTCGGCCCGCGCCCGGAGCACGAGTTCAAGGCCGTGCGCTGCAACCTGGTGCCCGGCGTCGGCGAACTCTTCGTGATCCCGGCGCTGACCAACAGCGGCGCCTGCGACATCCTCTTCTGGGAGGGCATCCCCGGCGGCCCGCTGGACGCCTTCGGCGACGTCAAGGACCCGGCCGAGCACCTGCGGCTCACGCTGGAGCTGATGAAGACCTTCACGCCCTGGGAGTACGAGCGCACCCTCGGCGGCGTCGAACTGACCGACGGCGGTGCCACCCTGGCCGGCCGCTACGCCCCCGTGGTCCGCAACCCGATCGGCGAACTCCCCAGCGGTGGCCTGGTGCTGGGCGTGGCCGACGTGGTCGTCGCCAACGACCCGATCACCGGCCAGGGTTCCAACAACGCCGCCCGCTGCGCCGGCGTCTACCTGGACGCGATCCTGGCGCACGGCGACAAGCCGTTCGACCGCGACTTCATGCAGTCCGCCTTCGACCGCTACTGGGCCGCCGCCGCCCCGGTCACCAAGTGGACCAACGCGATGCTGGCCCCGCCGCCGGAGCACGTCCTCAACCTGATCGGCGCCGCCGGCCAACTGCCGCCCGTCGCCCACCGGTTCGCCAACGGCTTCGACGACCCGGCGGACTTCGAGAACTGGTTCTACGAGCCCGACAAGGCCGCGGCCTACCTGGCCTCGCTGGGCTGAGCGGATCTCGGGGCACGGGGGGGCAGGCAATGGCAGACGAGCCCGAGGGCACCGGCGTCTGGACGGTACGAGAACCGGCCACCAGGCCGCAGGCGTTCCCGCCCTTCCCGGCCTACCCCCCGCCGGTCCGCCCGAGTACCAACGGGCTGGCGGTCACCTCGCTGGTCACCGGCATCATCTGCTGCTTCTGGCCGGCCGCGATCGGCTTCGGCATCGCCTCGCTGGTCCAGCTGAAGAAGCGCCACCAGGCGGGCCGCGGACTGGCGATCGCCGGGCTGGTGCTGGGCGTGCTCGGCGGCCTGCTGAGCGCCGGCGCGGCGTTCGAGCTGGTCCGGCACGCGAAGCCCATGGTCTCGGCCTTCACGCTGCGCCCGGGCGACTGCTTCAAGACCACCCCTAGCCTGACCGGTGCGATGGCGACGAAGGTGCCGTGCACGGAACTCCACGACGGCGAGGTCTCGGGCGCGGTACGTCTCTCCGGGGCAACCTTCCCCGGCAGCGGGGTGGTGGAGGGTGAGACGGCGAAGCTCTGCGCCGGCAGCAAGGACGCGTACGTGATGGACCGCTGGACACAGTCGCCCTGGCTGAGCCAGCACCAGTGGGCGCCGCAGACCGCGGGCGACTGGAACCGCGGCGGTCACATGAGCATCTGCTACCTGGTGGACCGGGACCCGGAGGCGGCACCGCACCCGGTGCGGCGGGATGCGTCGAACCTGACGAAGGAGCAACTCGCCTTCCTCCAGGCCATCGAGCCGCTCGACCGGGATGCGGCGTCGAGGCAGGACCGGACCAGGTTGGACGCGACCGCGAAGGACATGGCATCGGCGAAGGCGGCCCTGGCCGGAGTGTGGTCGGGCGGTGTGCAGGGGCAGATCGATGCGCTGGTGAAGGAGCTGGGAGTCGACGCACCGCTGTGGCAGGCGGCGGCGGGGGACGGGGTGACCTCCGAGGACGTGCTGTACGCGCGGCTGGCGGGGCACGATGCGGTGGCGCAGGAGACTGCGGCGCGGAGGGCGTTGGGGTTGGCGGTGCGGCCGGCTAGCGGTGAAGGCGGAGGGTGACAGAGGCCGGAAGGTCGATGTTCTCCAGGTGGGCGGAACCGGTGATGGTTACCTGCTTCAGCTGGGGGAGGTCATGAAGCGGCGCCAGATCCAGTAGCGATACCTGAGAACCGCAGGTGATGCTGAATTCTTGGAGGCTCGGAAAAGCCTGAGGGACCTTCGAAAGCGAGCCGATGGCGCCGGTGATGTAGAGGACCTGAAGATCCGCAAGCGTGGGTAGCTCCCGGAGGCTGTCACTTATCAGTGAGAGGGTCCTAAGCTTCGGCAATTCGGTGATCTCGGAGAGGCCTTGATGATTTTGAGGTTCCACTACCAGTCCTTCAAGTTCGCTGAACAGACTGATTCCATCGAGCGATGTCGCGCTCAGCGCGTCGTTGACGAGGCTGAGCCAGGTCAGCCCTCGAGGGGCTTGGAAGGAGCGAAGGCTGGCACAACCCAGCGGTTGTCCGATCGAGAGATCGTGAAGGTTGTTGAGCCGGCTCACCACAGTCAAATCATGATGAGGAGTGCCGAAAACTTGGAGCCCTTGCAGCGCCATATTCTCGATTGAAGTCAGGCCCTCCTCTATCTGGCAGTCCGTCAAGTAGAGGTAGGTGATCCCAGGATGCTCAAGTAGGAATTCGAGACTCCGCAGTTGGATTCCCCTTAGCATGAGGGATTGGCAAGTTCCAAGATGCTTGACGCCCGCTATGTCATCGTCTGTGAACGGTCCATTGAATTCAATCCCAGTTACGGCGGGGACTTCTGACATCGCGTGCAGTTGCTCGATCGTTGTGATGGCGATGCTTCCTTCGCCTGGGTGATGAGAAAGAACCTCGTGTACGTACTCATCTGTTGATATCCGAGGATCTTCCCAGACTCTCCCCAGCGTGGACCATAAATTCCTTCCTTGGAATGATCGAAAATTCTTCAGGAGTGGCAAGGCGGCTGCGCCGCCGACTTTAACGGCTGTTTCGACCACCAATCCGCGCTCGATTTCGTTGAGTTCTTCTGGTCCTGGAAGGAGATCGAGAACCATGGGCCCACAAGCTGCGATCCGTTCCATTGCGCCATACCACTGTGGCGGGAGTAGGGATTTCAGGCGCCTTTCGACTGCTGCTCGGACCGCCGGATCGAGGACTGTGACCTGCTCCATGCAGGCTGCTGCCAGAAGATGGAGGCGGGTCTCATGAGTAGTGGACTTGTCTCCTCCATCAACCAATTGCCGCAGCATCGAGGCTGCTTCCCCGGGGCGGGCCAAGGCGACGGCCATGCGCACTACGTCTTCCCACTGATCGTCCACCGCGTGGCTTACCAAGGAACGGAAGTCGAGGCTGGCCACGGCAGCCTTCGCGCCAAGGAAGTCCTGAAATGTCCGGTGGATGAAGTCAACAGTCTCCGCCGTCGGCTGGCGCAGAAGTCCACTCCGGCTGATCAGGTGCGTGAGAACTTGGCGGGCATTGCCCTGCTCGGCCACTTCGGGCATCGCCGGAAGCGCGCTCTCGATCTTGGCAGCGGCATCTTCGAAGTCTGCCTCCACCAGCCCATTGTTGATCATCCAATAGGCCAACCGCTGCAACAGCTCAGTTGCCTGGTACTCGTCCAGCTCCACTCCCTCCGGTGCTCCGATGTTCCGCTCCCGGTCACGCCGGATCATCAGCATCGACAGTGCAGCTTCGTACAGGGCCTTCCGCCCGTGTGGCATCTGGCCCCGACGATCGCGGTGCAACGCACATACCAGTGCGCAGAGCAGGGGAGTAGTGGTCAGCTGTGCGAGATCACGCTGCGCCCGCACGCTGTCGAGCAGTTGGACCTCCAACTCGTCCAGTCTTGCGTGCTCTTCGGGCGAGGCCTCGACCCGAGCGGCATCGTGCCATCGAGTGACGAAAACCGACACATCTGCCGGACTCATAGGCCTGACCGTCAACTCCGCGAACTGTTGCCCCGTCAGAATCCCCTCCGCCACCGCACCCGGACGCGTGGTAGCGGCAAAGAACGACTCGGGATACGCGGCAATCAACGCCCGCAACCAATCCAGTGCCTCAGCTCGATCGCGCTGGCGCACCTCGTCCAGTCCATCCACCAGCACCAGCCCGCTCCCCGCCGAGAGGATTTGGTGTACCCATCCCTTCGGTTGCCCGGCCGCCAGTGGACCCTCCAAGAAGCGCTCCGGTCCCGGCAACTCCGAGCGCACCAGGCGCCGCAACGGCAACAGGAACGGCATCCCCCCGCGCAGGTGGTCGAGTTCCTCGGGCAACGTCCCCTGGGCCGTCGCCACCGCCAACCACTGCAGCAGCGTCGTCTTCCCGCTCCCCGCCTGCCCGCGCACCAGGATCCGCTGCTTGCCTGCGAGCGCCTGCTCGGCGCGCTGCACCCGGTGGACCCTGTCTTCGCCGAACGGCTGCGGTGTCGAGTCGGCCAACTCCAGGCTCAGATAAGCAGTGTCGAGTGGCCAGTGGGCGCGATCCGGGCGGCTGAGGTCCAGGCCGATGATGTCGAGGTGGCTGTGCCGTGCGACGAGGTAGTCGCGGTACTGCTGCTCGAAGTTTGGGGAGGTGGGACCGCTCTTGGTGCGCCGCAGCTCCAATAGGGGCCCTGGATGCGCCCCGAGCGCACTCGCCAGCGCTATCACCGTGCGCTCGGATGGCAGCTTCCCGCCGTTCAGTGCCTGGCTCACTGTGGTCCGACCGAGGCCACTCCGCAAGGTCAGCTGATAAACCGTCAATCCACGCTGCACCAACAGCCGTCGCAGCGCATCCGCCAGTTCTGTCACGCTGTTCATCTTCGTTCAGCCGAACGCCGCCGAACACGCATTCCGGCAGATTGATGCCATGCCCACCTACGTCGCCCCGCTCCTCGTGCCGCTCCTCCTCCCGCTCACCCTCCTCCTCGGCGTCGTCCTCCCCGCCGTCTGGTCCCGCCGTCCGGCCCGGCGCGCCGCGGCTCGCGAAGTGCTCCGCATGCTGCTGGCGCGCCGGACCAGGCACCGCAACTGATCTCCTACGCCTCCCCGCCCACCCGCAGCAGGAACTTGCCCGTCGTGGTCCGCGACTCGATCAGCCGGTGCACCTCCGCCACCTCCTCCAGCGGCAGTTCGGCGCTCACCAGCGGATCCACCTGCCCGCCCGCCACCAGCCCGAACGCCCGCTCCGCCAGCTCGCGCAGTGCCTGCGGGTGGCTCTGGGAGAGCTCCAGGATGGACATCGCACCCACCGAGCGCCCCGGGTTGAGGTCGGCGGCGCCCGCCTGCCAGGCGGCCTCGCCGTTGGCGTTGCCGTAGGAGACCAGGCGGCCGAACGGGGTGAGCAGGGTGAGCCCGGTGCGCAGGGTCTCGCCGCCCACCGGGTCGAGCAGCAGGTCGACTCCCCGCCCGCCGGTGACGCGCAGGGCCTCGGCGGCGAACTCCGGGCCGATGAAGACCTCGTCGTAGCCGGTCTTGCGGGCGTACTCCGCCTTGGCCTCGCCGGAGACCACGCCGAGCACCAGTCCGGCCCCGCCAAGCTTGGCCAACTGGCCCACCACGCCGCCGACTCCGCCGGCCGCGCCGTGCACCAGCACGGTGTCGCCCGCCCGCAGGCGGCCGATCTCGTGCAGCAGTGCGTGGGCCGTCGGCAGCACGGTGGGCAGGGCGGCGCCGGTGCTCAGCGGGACGCCGTCGGGGAGGGCGAAGACGGTGTCCGCATCGGCCACCGCGACCTCCGCGTAGCCGCCGAACCGGGTCAGTGCGGCCACCCGGTCGCCCGGGCGCAGCCCGTGGCTCTCCGCAACGCCCGCGCCCACCGCGCGGATCCGGCCGGCGACCTCCAGGCCCGGCTGGAACGGCAGCGACTCGACCCGGTAGCCGACGCTGCGCGACTTCAGCTCGGCGAAGTTGACGCCCGCGTACGCGACGTCGATGCTCACCTCGCCCGGGCCCGGCTCGGGCACCGGCAGCTCGGTCAGCTGCAGCACCTCAGGTCCCCCGAACTGCTCCACCACGATCGCGCGCATGCTCTTCATCCCCTCGTAGCAGCGGCGCCGTCCTGCGCCACCGCCCCCTGTGTTCAACGGAAAGTGAACACCCCGAGTGTACGATCGAGAGCGAACACTCGGCAAGGGGGATCTTGGTCGCGGGGCCGGAAAGGCCACTCTCGGCGACCACTTCGCGATGCTAGGCTCTGCCGGTCCTGTCGAGCGGTGCGTCCACGGACGCACCGCGCCGGTGATACGGAGGTTCGGGGAATGGCCGATTACCGGATACGCCGCCGCTGGTCGGCGGACCTGCCGGGATGTGTGCGGGCGCTCGCCGAGGTGCACGAGGCCGACGGCTATCCGCAGGTCTGGCCGAGCCGTCCGACGGCCTGGCTGGTCGACCCGGACCAGCTGGCCGGCTGGGTGGCCACGGCCCCGGACGGCCAGGTGGTGGCCCATGTGGCGCTGGTCGCGGGCCTCGGCTCCTCCGCCGCCCGGGTCTGGGCCACGCGCACCGGACGCCGCCCGGAGGAGACGGCGGCCGTCACCCGGCTCTACGTCGCCCCGTCGGCGCGCGGGCGCGGGCTGGGCGCCGGACTGCTGGACACCGTCGCCGAGTTCGCCCGCCAGGAGGGCCTGTGCCCGGTGCTGGACGTGGTGACCACCAACACCGCCGCCGTCGAGCTCTACGAACGGCAGGGCTGGGAGTGGCTGGTGACGATCGATCAGCAGTGGCCGGACGGCCAGCTGGTGGAGGTGCACTGCTACGCACTGGAGGGGTGCGAGCGGTAGCCGGTAGCCTCCCCGGCATGACTGATGATCAAGGACTCCGGATAGCTGACCAGGGACTCCGTGCGGCGGCGCAGGACCTCCGGCTCGCCGTCGCCGCGGCCGTCGCGGCGCTGACCCCGGCGCTGGCGGCGGACTGGACGGTGCCGGCCGACGGGCTGGAGTGGGACTGCTGGGAGACCGTCGAGCACGCGGCCGACGGCTTGCTGGCCTACGCGTTGCAGCTCGGACCCGCCCGCCCCCCGATGGACGACTACGTGCACCTGGCCTGGCGGCGCGACCGCCCCGGCGCCCCGGCCTCCGCGATCCGCATCGATCGGGCGGCCGGCCCGGCGGCGCTGCTGGAGGCACTGGAGGCGGCGGGCGCGGTGCTGGCCGCGGTGGTGGCCACGGCCTCGCCGTCGACGCGCGCCTTCCACTCCTACGGCGTTTCCGATCCGGCCGGGTTCGCCGCGATGGGCGTGGTCGAGACGCTGGTGCACGGGGACGACGCGGCGCGCGGCCTCGGGCTGGACTGGGCCCCGCCCGCCGAGCCGTGTGCCCGTGCTCTCGCCCGGCTCTTCCCGGAGGTGCGGGTGGGCGCGGACCCGTGGACGGCGCTGCGCTGGGCGACCGGCCGCGCCGAACTGCCGGGCGAGCCGGGCCGGCGGGTCTTCGAGCGGTGGCACAGCGCCCCGCTCGCCGACTGACTGCCGCCAGGACTCCGGCCACGGCTCCCGCCACCGCCTCGCCCTGCGACCGATTCGTGCCGGACAGCCCTCGACTTTTAGCTCTTACTGAGAGATAAAATGACCGTATGAGCGAACCTCCGATAGCCGCCGCGGCGCCACCCGGTCTCGCACCCGCCGAGGTGCTGTCCGCCGACGAGTTCTCCGCGCTGCTCGTCGGCATCCAGCGGCTGCTCCGGCGCACCCTGCGCCAGGGCCTGACCGAGCCGCGGCTGCGCGGCGCGCACGTCGAACTGCTGCGGCTGGTCGTGCACAGCCCCGGGCTGCGGGTCTCCGACGCCGCCAAGGAGCTGTGCCTGGCCGGCAACTCGGTGTCCACGCTGGTCAACCAGCTGGTCAACCAGGGGCTGCTGCGCCGCGAGGTGGACCCGGCGGACCGCCGGGCCGCCCTGCTGTACGCCACCGAGGAGGCCGTGGAACGGATCACCGAGTGGCGGGCCCGGCGCACCGCCCTCGTCGAGGAACTGGTGGCCGGACTGCCGGCCGAGGACCGGGCGGCCCTGACCGCCGCACTGCCCGCACTGCGCGGCGTGGCGGCCGGGCTGCGCGCCCAACTGGGGGAGGAAGAGCGATGACCACCGAGGCGAGCGAGTCCGCCGCCGAGGCCGTGGCCTGCAAGGACCTGGAGTACTCGTTCCACCGCGGCCGCGGCAGGAGCACCAAGGCCGTGGACGGCGTGGACCTCACCGTCCACACCGGCGAGGTGTTCGGGCTGCTCGGCCCGAACGGCGCCGGCAAGACCACCACCATCCGGGCGATCACCACCCTGCTGCCGGTGCCCAGCGGCATGGTGCGGGTCTTCGGCAACGACACCGCCCGCCGCAAGATGGAGGTCCGCCGGATGCTCGGCTACGTGCCGCAGCAGCTGTCGGCCGAGTCGGGGCTGACCGGGCGGGAGAACGTCGCCCTGTTCGCCCGGGTCTTCGACGTGCCGCGCGCCGAGCGGGCCGAGCGGGTCGCCCAGGCGCTGGCCGCCGTCGACCTCACCGAGGCCGCCGACCGGATGGCCGGCACCTACTCCGGCGGCATGGTCCGCCGGCTCGAACTGGCCCAGGCGCTGGTCAGCGCGCCGCGCCTGCTGGTGCTGGACGAGCCGACCATCGGCCTGGACCCGATCGCCCGGACCAGCGTCTGGGAGTGCATCGACGCGGTGCGGCAGGCGACCGGCATGACCGTCCTGGTCACCACCCACTACATGGACGAGGCCGACCAGTACTGCGACCGGATCGGCCTGATGGACCGCGGGAGGATCCGCGCCCTCGGCACCCCGGAGGAGCTGAAGGAGCGGGTCCGCGAGCAGGACCCGCAGCACACCGCACCCACGCTCGACGACGTGTTCCGCCACTTCGCCGGACGCGACCTCGCGCGCGGCCAGGCCCCGGAAGGAGAGTTCAGCGATGTCCGCCGTACCCGCCGCACCGCTTCCCGCGTCGGCTGAGGCCGCGGGCGCCGAGCCCGCCGCGACCGACCGCCCCGACCTCGGACTGCTGCTGGTCGCCCCGCGGGCCAGGACCGGCTGGCGGCTGGTGCCCGCCCGGGTGTTCGCGATGTGCGCGGTCGAGCTGCAGAAGCTGCGCCACGACCGCACCGAGCTCTACACCCGCGCCATCCAGCCCGCGCTCTGGCTGCTGATCTTCGGCGAGACCTTCACCCGGCTGAAGGCCATCCCGACGAACGGCATCCCGTACCTGGACTACCTCGCGCCGGGCATCATCGCGCAGTCGGCGATGTTCATCGCGATCTTCTACGGCATCATGATCATCTGGGAGCGGGACTCCGGGGTGCTCACCAAGCTGCTGGTCACACCGACCCCGCGGGCCGCGCTGGTCACCGGAAAGGCGTTCGCGGCCGGGGTGAAGGCGGTGATCCAGGCGGTGGTCGTGGTGCTGATCGCCGCGGTGCTCGGGGTGGCGATGACCTGGAACCCGCTGCGGCTGCTGGGCGTTGCCGTGGTGGTACTGCTCGGGTCGGCGTTCTTCTCCTGCCTCTCGATGACCATCGCCGGGGTGGTGCTCACCCGCGACCGGCTGATGGGCATCGGCCAGGCGATCACCATGCCGCTCTTCTTCGGCTCCAACGCCCTCTACCCGGTGAGCCTGATGCCGGGCTGGCTGCAGGTGATCAGCAAGGCCAACCCGCTGAGCTACCAGGTGGACGCGCTGCGCGGCCTGTTGATCGGCACCAAGGCCCATCTGCCGCTGGACTTCGGGGTGCTGGCGCTGGCCACCGTGCTCGGCATCGCCGCCGCCTCCTCGCTGATGGGCCGGCTGGCCCGCTGAGCAGCGGGAGCCCACCGGGCTCCCGCTACTCCTGCTCCGCCCTCCGCTGGTACAGCGTCAGCCCGATCGAGACCGCCGTCACGGCGATCCCCAGCACCGCCAAGGGCCGTGCCGCGTCCGCCTGGTGCTGGGGCACCAAGGCGGCGGCCAGCACCACGGCCGCCGCCGCGCAGGCCGCCAGCCGGGCCGTCGGAGTCGGCGGCAGCGAGGCGTGGCTGCCCGCGTCCACGTGCAGCAGGTAGCCCAGCAGCAGCGCGGTGACGGCCGCCGCCAGCCAGACCGGCGGCCGCCCGATCGCCGCCAGCAGCACGGTGGCGGTGGCCAGCACGGTGTTCCGGTGCCGCACCAGCCGCGTCGCCAGCCGGGCCGTCGGCGCCACCGGCCGGGCGCTCAGCGGCGGCGCCGCCCACCAGCCGAACGCCGCCGCGACCAGCGCCAGCAACTGCCGGGCGAGGCCGCCCGCCGGCGCCGCCGGGTTCACCGCGGCGAGCAGCAGCACCGCGCCCAGGAACCGGGACGGGAGCCGCCGCCCCAGGTCGCGCCAGCTCTGCGAACCGTCGTCCTCCGCCCGGGCCTGCTGCGCGTCCCGCGTCACCGCACTCATTCCCGGCTCCCGCGACACCTCACTCACTCCCGCCTCCCGCGACACCCCATTCACTCCCGCCTCCCGCGGATCCGGCCCCGCTGCAGCTGCGCCATCGCCAAATCCAGTACCTCGCCCGGCTGGTGGGTCACCACCGGGACACCCCGGTTGCGCAGCGCGAACCGGATCGCCTCCCGGTCGGCCCGCCAGAGCCGCCCGGCCCAGACCTCCACCTGGTCCTGCGGGTCCACCGCCGGCTCCCCGAAGGGGATCTCCACCACCACCAGCGGGTTGCCCCGGTCGGCCAGGTCGCCCAGCACGTCGATGATCCGCTGGTCGGCCAGCGGCGTGAACGCGTACACCAGCGCGCCGGCCGGAAGCGCCGCGGGCGGCAGCCGGTCGAGGTCGGGCGTGCGGTAGCCGAGGTCCTTGCGCACCTCCAGCACGCTCTGCACCATCCGGTAGAAGTGCTGCTCGCCGGAGCCGGCCTGCAGCCAGCGGGTCCGCCCGCCGACCGAGACCACGCCGATCCGGTCGTGGGTGCGCAGGTAGGCCCGGGTCAGTCCGGAGGCCGCCCGCAGCGTCTCGTCCAGCGTGGACGCGCCGGTGAGCGGGTCGACCAGGTCGCCGAAGGCGTCCAGCAGCATCACGGTGTCCACGGCCTGCTCGGCGCCGAACTCGATCAGCTGGATCGCGCCCCGCCGGGTGGTGGACGGCCAGTGGATCCGGCGCTGCCGCTCGCCCCAGACGTGCGGCCGCACGCCCAGCACCTCGACGCCCTCGCCCTGCCGGCGGGCGGTGTGCTCGCCCAGCCGCTCCGGCAGTCGGACCGGCACGGGCGTCAGCCGGTCGGCCGTCGGCACCGGGAAGACCTCGACATCGCCCAGGTCGACCCGCACGGTGCGCCGGGACAGGCCGCCGCTGTCGTAGACGTCCAGGTCCACCAGGCCCAGCGACCAGGCGCCCCAGCGCACGGCGGTGAACTCCAGCTCCACGTGGTCCGGGCCGACCCGCTGGCCGGCCAGGGTCAGGCCGGGGCCGCCGATGAGCCCCGGGTCGAGCAGGCCGACCTCCCCGTCGTGCGCCAGGTCGATCCGGGCGACCAGCGGCTCGCCCTCGAAGAGCCGGCGCGGCTCCACGGCGGCGGTGGCCGCCAGCAGGGTGGGCCGGGAGCGGCCGGGGGCGGCCAGCGCCACCAGCACCGCCGGGCCGGCCGCCAGGGCGAAGAGCCAGGCCTGCCCCGTGAGCAGCGCGGCCACCACGGCGACCACGGCCACGGTGAGCAGCCGCAGGGTGCGCTCGCCGGTGCGCCAGCCCTCGGGCGGCGCGCTCAGCCGCTCGGCCGGCCTGGACCCCGGCGGAGCGGAGTCGGCCATCACGAGGCCGCGACGGCCGCGGGCACGGTCGGCACGGTGGCCGGCGTCGGCACCTCGGCGACCAGGCGCTCCAGCACGTCGTCCGCGGAGACCTGGCGGACCCACAGCTCCGGCTTGAGCGAGACCCGGTGCGCCAGCGCCGGCACCGCCACCGCCTTGACGTCCTCCGGCACCAGGTAGTCGCGGTCCTCCAGCATCGCCCGGGCCCGGGCCAGCTGCACCAGCGCCAGCCCGCCGCGCGGCGAGGAGCCGACCTGGATCTGCGGGTGCCGGCGGGTCGCGCCGACCAGCGCCATCACATAGGCCACCAGGTCGTCGTCCACCTCCACCCGCTCCACCGCCGCCCGCATGGCCAGCACCTGCGCCGCCGAGGCGAGCGGGCGCAGCACGGCCTCGGGCGCGGCCCGGTCGATCCGGGCCCGGAGCATCGAGGCTTCCAGCTCCGGCTCCAGGTAGCCCATCCGGACCCGGAGCAGGAAGCGGTCCAACTGGGCCTCGGGCAGCGCGTAGGTGCCGTCGTACTCGATCGGGTTGGCGGTGGAGATCACCGTGAACGGGTCGGGCAGTCGGCGGGTGGTGCCGTCGATCGACACCTGCGCCTCGGACATCGCCTCCAGCAGCGCGGCCTGGGTCTTCGGCGGGGTGCGGTTGATCTCGTCCGCGAGCAGCAGGTTGGTGAAGACCGGGCCGGGGCGGAAGACCATCTCGCCGGTGCGCTGGTCATAGAACGGCGCGCCGGTGACGTCGGAGGGCAGCAGGTCGGGGGTGAACTGCAGGCGCCGGAAGTCCAGCCCGAGGGTGGTCGCGAAGGAGCGGGCCAGCAGGGTCTTGCCGAGGCCGGGCAGGTCCTCGATCAGCACGTGCCCGCCGGCCAGCACGCCGAGCATCACCAGGCGCAGCGCCTCGGGCTTGCCGACCACGGCCCGCTCGATCTCGGCCAGCACCTCGCGGGCCAGCCCGCCGGCCTGCCGGGGCGTCAGTTCATCGGTGGTCACAGGGGTCCTCACAACGGAACGGAGCGGAAGGGCAGGGGCTAGAGGGCGTCGAGCCGCTGGATCAGGGCGCCGAGGCGGTCGGCCGGGATGGTCGCGGCGGGCGGCGAGTGGTCCGGGTCGAGCCAGGGCCAGTGCTCGGCGCCGATCAGCTCGGCGGCGCGGGCGGGCTCGGCGTAGAGCGAGACGCCGTGGCGGTCGGAGAGCCGGGCGGCGAAGAGGCGCTGCAGCTGGGGGCGGAGGGCGGCGAGGTAGCCGTCCTCGTCCAGGCCGTTGCGCACCGTCCAGTACCACTCGCCGAGCCCGGGTGCCCGGGGGGTGATCAGCCGGGCGTCGCGGCGCAGCCGGCTGTCCTGGGAGGCGGCACCGGCCACGTAGCGGGCGGACAGCAGGGCGGTGGCCCCGATCGCGACGGCGCCGAGGCCGATCCCGGGCACCCCGCCGACCAAGCCGAGCGCCAGTTCGGCGAAGGCGGCCAGCGGCAGCAGCACGGTGAGCGAGTGCCGCACCGAGCCGGGGTCGTTCGCCGCCTCGGCCTGCGCGTCCTCAAGGGCCTGCTCGGGGGTGTAGCGCTTGCGACGGAACATCAGCTGCTCGTCTCCACCGGGCGGTCCGCGGCGGCCTGCGCCAGCCGGCGGGCGATCACGTCCAGGGCGGCGCGCGCCCGGTCCAGCTCGGCCTGGCCCATCGGGTGCCGGGAGAACCGGGCCTCCCGGAACAGCTCGGTCAGCGCCGCCCCCTCCGCGCCCGGCACGCTGCCGGCCGCGACCGCGCGTTCGAGCAGCTCGGCCGGGCTGTCGGCGGCCAGCCGGCCCACCCCGGAGCCGGCCAGCGACTCCTCCATCGCCGCGTAGCAGGCGATCACGGCGGCCCGGGCGTCGGAGCCGAGCAGCGCCCGGCGGCCGGAGTCGACCGCCTCGGCGAACTGCTGCTCGGTGGTCCGCGGGGCCGGGCGGGCGGTGCGCGCGGCCGGCCGCCGGTGCCGCAGCTGACGCCAGAGCAGCACCGCGGCGCCGAGCACCAGCAGGGCCAGCAGCACCGTCAGGACCGTCTCGACCACGGCGTCGCCCCCCTCGTCTAGGTGGGGCGGCGGGGTGGGCGGCTGCGCGGGGCCCAGCGGCGGGTCGGCCGGGGCCTGCTGCTGGGTGAGGGCGGGCTTCGGCTGTGCGGCGAAGTAGCTGACCAGCAGCGCCAGCGGCAGCAGCAGCATGGCGGCCGGCAGCAGCCGCAGCGTCAGGTCCCGTAGCCGGTCGGCGCGCGGCGGCAGGCCGGTGCGGAACCGGGCGGCGCCGCGGTAGCGGGCGTTCAGCGTGTAGGCCACGTCCACCCAGGCGGCGCAGAGCAGCAGCACCGCCCAGAGCAGGCCGTGCAGCGGCGCGTGGTGGCCCACCGCGAGCAGCCCGGTGGACGGGCGCAGCGCCAGCGCGGCGAAGGCCAGCCCCGCCACCACCAGGACCGGGCGCAGCACCCGGTCGCCGGGCGGTGCTGTGGCCGGCTCCCCGGGGTCATCTGGTCTGGACATGTCTCGGTACTCCCCCCGTGCGGGTCCGCTCCGCGAAGCGACGCGACGGCGGCCCGGCGGAAGCTTGGCACAGGTGCGGCGGGATTGTCAGCACCCGCAAGATACACGCCGGACACCGGCGGGCCCGTTCATTGCGGGGTCCGCGGGCCGCCGGGAACTTCCGATCGTTCAGCTACCGGGGGTGCGCAGGGCGCCGCCGTCGGGGACAGGGAGTGGCCCATGGTCGGGGAACGGTCGGAGCGCCGCTGGCGGCTGCGGACGCGGCGCGAGGAGCGGGTGAAGCGCAAGCAGCGGCCGTTCTGGCAGGAGCTGCCGATCCTGGTGGTACTGGCCCTGGTGCTGGCGCTGGTGATCAAGACCTTCTTCGTCCAGGCCTTCTCCATCCCGTCCGGCTCGATGGAGAACACCCTGCTGCCCGGCGACCGGGTGCTGGTGGACAAGCTCACCCCGTGGTTCGGCGCCAAGCCGGAGCGCGGCGACGTGGTGGTCTTCAAGGACCCGAACAACTGGCTGGCGGACGAGCCGGTCGCCAAGTCGAACGTGTTCCAGCAGGCGCTCGGGTACGTCGGGCTGATGCCGGCGGCCGGCGACCGGGACCTGATCAAGCGGGTGATCGCGGTCGGCGGCGACACCGTGGACTGCGAGGCCGGCAAGCCGGTCACGGTCAACGGCGTGGCGCTCGACGAGCCGTACATCAACTCCCAGACCACGCCCTGCGGCAAGTTCCCGGTCGGCCGGATCACCGTGCCCAAGGACCACCTCTGGGTGATGGGCGACAACCGCGACAACTCCGCCGACTCCCGCTACCACCACCTGGACGGACCCGGTGACGGCTTCGTGCCGGAGTCGGACGTGGTCGGCCGGGCCTTCGCGGTGGCCTGGCCGCTGACCCGCTGGAACACCCTGCCGGTGCCGTCCACCTTCAACCAGCACGGGCTGGCGCAGGGCGGCGGCCAGCGGGAGCGGGCCCAGCAGGGCGACGCGCTCGGCACCCTGGCCGCCATCCCGGTGCTGCTCTGGTACCGGCGCCGGCAGCACCAGGACTGACGGCCCGTCAGCCGGCCGGGAGTCCCGCTCACCGACCCCTGAGCAGGAACTCCCGGTTCAGCGTGCCGATCGCGTCCAGGCCGATCCCCTTCGGGCAGGCGGTGGCGCACTCGCCGGTGTTGGTGCAGCCGCCGAAGCCCTCGCGGTCCATCGCGCCGACCATCGACCGCACCCGGGAGCCGCGCTCCGGGGCGCCCTGCGGCAGCAGGTTGAGGTGCACCACCTTGGCGGAGGTGAAGAGCATCGCCGAGCCGTTCGGGCAGGCCGCCACGCAGGCGCCGCAGCCGATGCACTCGGCGTGCTCGAAGGCCCGGTCGGCGGCCTCCTTGGGCACCGGCAGGGCGTGCGCGTCCGGGGCCGATCCGGTCGGGGCGGTGATGTAGCCGCCGGAGCCGATGATCCGGTCGAAGGCCGAGCGGTCCACCACCAGGTCCTTGACCACCGGGAAGGCGGCCGAGCGCCAGGGCTCCACGTCGATGGTGTCGCCGTCGGAGAAGTGCCGCATGTGCAGCTGGCAGGTGGTGGTCCGCTCCGGGCCGTGCGGCTGCCCGTTGATCACCACGCCGCAGGCGCCGCAGATGCCCTCGCGGCAGTCGTGGTCGAAGGCGACCGGCTGCTCGCCGCGCAGGATCAGCTCCTCGTTGAGCGTGTCCAGCATCTCCAGGAAGGACATGTCCGCGCTGATGCCGGTCACCTGGTAGGTCGTCATGGCGCCCGGGGCGTCCGGTCCGGCCTGCCGCCAGATCCGCAGGGTGAGGTTCACGCGTAGCTCCGCTGGGTGGGGTGGACGTGATCGAAGACGAGCTGCTCGCGGTGCAGCACCGGCGGGCCGGCCGGGTTGAACTCCCAGGCCGCGGCGTAGCTGAACTCCTCGTCCTGGCGGGCGGCTTCGCCATCCGGGGTCTGGCTCTCCAGGCGGAAGTGGCCGCCGCAGGACTCCGCGCGGTGCAGCGCGTCCAGGCACATCAGCTCGGCCAGGTCGAAGTAGTCGACCAGCCGGTTGGCCTTCTCCAGCGACTGGTTGAGCTCCTCGCCGGTGCCCGGCACCTTGATCCGCCGCCAGAACTCGGCGCGCAGCTCCGGGATCCGGGCCAGCGCGTTCTTCAGGCCCTCGGCGCTGCGGGCCATCCCGCACTCGTCCCAGAGCAGTTGGCCCAGCTCGCGGTGGAAGGAGTCGGGCGTGCGGTCGCCGTCCACCGCCAGCAGTGCGGCCAGCCGGTCAGCCGCCTCCTGCCGCACGGCGGTGACCGCCGGGTGGTCGGGCGCGAGCCGGTCGGCCGGGGTGCGGGCCAGGTAGTCGTTGAGCACCGGCGGCAGCACGAAGTAGCCGTCCGCCAGGCCCTGCATCAGGGCGCTGGCGCCGAGCCGGTTGGCGCCGTGGTCGGAGAAGTTGGCCTCGCCGATCGCGAACAGGCCCGGCACGGTGGTCTGCAGGTCGTAGTCCACCCAGAGGCCGCCCATGGTGTAGTGGATCGCCGGGTAGATCCGCATCGGCACCCGGTACGGGTCCTCGGCGGTGATCCGCTGGTACATCTCGAAGAGGTTGCCGTAGCGGGCCTCCACCGCGGCCCGGCCGAGCCGGGCGATCGCGTCCGCGAAGTCCAGGTAGACGCCCTCGCCGCCGGGCCCGACCCCGCGCCCCTCGTCGCAGACCGCCTTGGCGGCCCGGGAGGCGATGTCGCGCGGCACCAGGTTGCCGAACGCCGGGTACATCCGCTCCAGGTAGTAGTCGCGCTCCTGCTCCGGGATCCCGGCCGGCGGCCGGGTGTCGCCCTTGGCCTTCGGCACCCAGATCCGGCCGTCGTTGCGCAGCGACTCGCTCATCAGGGTGAGCTTGGACTGGTGGTCGCCGGAGCGCGGGATGCAGGTCGGGTGGATCTGGGTGAAGCACGGGTTGGCGAAGTGCGCGCCGCGCCGGTGCGCCCGCCAGACGGCGGTGGCGTTGGAGTTCTTGGCGTTGGTGGAGAGGTAGAAGACGTTGCCGTAACCGCCGGTGGCCAGCACCACGGCGTCCGCCAGGTAGCTGCGCAGCTCGCCGGTGACCAGGTCGCGGGCCAGGATGCCGCGGGCCCGGCCGTCCGCCACGATCAGGTCCAGCATCTCGGTGCGGGCGTGCAACTCCACGTTCCCGGCGGCGATCTGGCGGGAGAGCGCCTGGTAGGCGCCGAGCAGCAGCTGCTGCCCGGTCTGGCCGCGGGCGTAGAAGGTGCGGGAGACCTGTACGCCGCCGAACGAGCGGGTGTCCAGCAGCCCGCCGTACTCCCGGGCGAACGGCACGCCCTGCGCCACGCACTGGTCGATGATCTCCACCGAGACCTGGGCCAGCCGGTGCACATTGGACTCCCGGGCCCGGAAGTCGCCGCCCTTGACGGTGTCGTAGAAGAGCCGGCGGATCGAGTCGCCGTCGTTGCGGTAGTTCTTGGCCGCGTTGATGCCGCCCTGGGCGGCGATCGAGTGCGCCCGCCGGGGGGAGTCCTGGAAGCAGAACTGGACCACGTGGTAGCCCTGTTCGGCCAGGGTGGCGCCGGCCGCGCCGCCCGCCAGGCCGGTGCCGACCACGATCACCGTGCGGCCGCGCCGGTTCGCCGGGTTGACCAGCTTGGCCTCGAACCGCCGCCGGTCCCAGCGCTGTTCGATCGGCCCGTCCGGCGCCTTGGTGTCGGCGATCGGCTCGCCGACGGTGTAGAGCTCCTGGCTGGTCACTTGACGGCTCCCGTCATCACGGCGATCGGAATGGAGACGAAGCCGGCCGTCAGCGCGAGGGCCAGCAGGTTCGCGGTGGCCTTCAGCACCCGCTCGCGGCGCCGGCTGCTCAGGCCGAGGGTCTGCGCGGCGCTCCAGAAGCCGTGCCGCACGTGCAGGCCGAGCGCCAGCATCGCCACGATGTAGACCAGGTCGCCGTACCAGGTGCGGAAGGTGGCGACCAGGTTCTCGTAGGGGTGCCCGGCCTCGCCGCGGGGGTTCACGGTCAGCGTGGTCAGGTCCAGGATGTGCCAGACGATGAACAGGCCCAGGATCACCCCGCCCCAGCGCATGGTCCGGGTCGCGTAGCTGCTGCGGGCCCGGGTGTGCCGGTAGCCGACCGGGCGGGCCCGCAGGTCGCGCCGGCTCAGCTGGTAGGCCGCGGTGCCGTGCACCACCGCGGCGGCCAGCAGCACCGCCCGGGCGATCCAGAGCAGCCACTCGCGGCGCAGCAGCGGCTCGCCGAGGGTGCGCAGCCAGGCCGCGTAGCCGTCCATCGCGGCCGGGCCGGCGAACACGTTCAGGTTGCCGATCAGGTGCAGGACCAGGTAGCCGATCAGCACGCCGCCGCTGACCGCCATCGCCGCCTTCTTGCCGATGGTGGAACCCCAGAGCAGGGCCGCCCTGGAGGGTTCCCGGCCGTTCGGGGTCGCGGTGTCTTCTGTGCGCTGCCCAGCGCGCTCACTTGTCAGAGCCATGGGATGCACGGTAGGGAACCGGGCGACCATCCGTCCAAGACGCTTTTCGGCTCGCCACGATAGGTGCAGGCTATGGAAGCTGCCTATGATGGCGGGTGTGCAGCTCCAACAACTCCGGTACTTCACCGCCGTGGCGGACACCCGGCACTTCACCCGGGCGGCCGAGCGGCTGCATGTCGCCCAGCCCTCGCTCTCCCAGCAGATCCGGGCACTGGAAAGGGAGTTGGGGGCCGAGCTGTTCCGCCGCGGGCGCGGCGACACGGCGCTCACCGACGCCGGCGAGGCGCTGCTGCCGCTGGCCAGGCGGATCCTGGCGGACGCGGAGAGCGCCCGCAGCGCCGTGCAGGAGACGGTGCAGCTGCGCCGCGGCCGGATCCGGCTGGGCGCCCCGCCGAGCCTCTGCGGCAGCCTGGTGCCCGATGTGCTGCGCGCCTACCGGACCGCCTACCCGGGCGTCGAGCTGCTGGTCCGGGAGGACGGCTCGCGCGACCTGCTGGGCAAGCTGGCGGCGGGCGAGCTGGACCTGGCCCTGGTGATCACCCCGCCGACCGTGGACCGCCCGCCGGGCCTGGAGCTGGCCGAGTTGCTCCGCGAGGACCTGGTGCTGGTCTCCGACCGGCCGCCGAGCCGCCGCCGGGCCCGGATCCAGGACCTCCGGCACCGGCCCCTGGTGATGTTCCGGCAGGGCTATGACCTGCGCGAGGCCACCCTGGCGGCCTGCCGGGCGGCCGGCTTCGAGCCCGAATTCGCCGTCGAGGGCGGTGAGATGGACGCGGTGCTGGGCTTCGTCCGGGCGGGCCTGGGCCCCGCGGTGGTGCCCGGCATGGTGGCCGACCGCAGCGGCCTGGCCGTCACGCCCTTCGCCGACCCCGGCATCGGCCGCACCATCGCGCTCGCGCACGGCACCGAACTCCCGCTCACCCGGGCCGCGCTGGCGATGCGCGAGGTGCTGCTGCGGTACCTGGCGGAGGCCGGGCAGGCCGGCGAGCTGCCGCCCGGCACCCGCCTGCTCGCTCAGTAGCGCAGCACCAACCCCTCGACCACCTCGACCTGTTCGGCCGCGATCAGGCCGAGCGCGGGCTCCGCGCCGCCGGCGTCCGCCTCGAAGGCCACCACCACGGCGGGGCGCTCGCCGGTGCGGCGGACGACCATGGCCAGCTCGTCGGTGGTCGGATCGCGGAACTCCGGGTCGTGGAAGACGCTCGGGCAGCTGACGAACAGCGGGTCGCTGAAGACCAGTTCCAGATTGTGGTGGTACGTCAGGTCATACCCTGCCGCGAGGCGGAGCCGGGCCGGATCCCAGGACACGATGTCCCAGTCCCACCAGGAACCCTCGGGTAGCTCGATACCGGCCATCGCCCACTCCTGCCCGCCGACGTCATCCCCGGGACCACTCTCCCACCGGTGTCAACCGTGCCCCGGGTGACGTCAGACGGGCACCCGCCCGGTCCGCGGGTCACGGCCCGTCAGGCAGTAGGTGCCGCCGGCCGGGTCGCGCATCGCCGTCCAGCGCGGGTGCTCGGCCAGCACCTGGGCGCCCAGCTCCCGGTGCGCCGCGCGGGTCGCCGCCACGTCCGTGCAGGCCAGGTCCAGGTGGGCGCCGACCGGGCGGGGCTCGTCCAGCCGGTGCAGCAGCAGCCGCACCGGCAGCTCCGGCGGGGACTGCAGGACGCGGAACTCCGGCTGGGAGCCGGTGTACAGGGGCCAGTCGGTGAGCGCGGCCCAGAACCGCGTCTCCTCCTCGAACAGGTCGGCCGCGACGTCGATCGCGAGCTGGTCCGCCCGGGTCTCCCGGAACACCCCGGGGCGCCGGTGCTCGCCCTGCCAGGCCACCACGCAGAACGGCAGGCCGGCGGGGGAGGCGAAGACCACCAGGGTGCCGTAGTCGGCCGTGACGGTGGCGCCCAGCGCTGTGGCGCGGTCGGCCAGGCCCGGCACGTCGTCGGTGCACAGGTCGAGGTGGGCGCCGCGGACCGGCTCGCCGACGCCCTGCAGCTTGAGGAAGGCGTCGGTGCCGGGCTCCTCGGGCAGGAAGGTGGCGAACTCGCCGTCCGCCCCGCGCCGGGGGGAGAGCGCGGTGCCCGTGACGGCCGTCCAGAACTCGGCGGCCCGGGTGAATCCGTCGTGCGGTCGGTCCACGAACGCGTACACCCAGCGGATCACCCGCTGCCTCCTCGGTCGGTTCGAACAGATCCGGCACGAGGGTATCCCCCGGTGCGGGCGGGGGTCACCGGGGTACCGGCGGCCCCCGCGGCGCGACGGGCGGGGAGCACGGAACGCGCCTAGCCTCGGGGAAAGGGCCATCCGTCGGCATGCCCGGGAGGCGACGTGTTCCAGATCGTGTGGATCCTCATCATCGGACTCGTGCTCGGGCTGCTCGCCCGCCTGATCCTGCGCGGTCCCCAGTCCATCCCGCTCTGGCTGACCATGCTGCTCGGCGCCGGGGGCGCCCTGCTCGGCAACGCGGTCTCCGGCTGGATCGGAGTCCGGCACACCTCGGGCATCGACTGGATCCGGCACCTGCTGCAGATCGGCTTCGCCGTGGCACTGGTCGCCCTGGTCGCGCCCGCCTGGAGCCGCCGAAAAGTCCACTAGCCCGACGTCCCGAGGCGCCGCCTAGTCCGGCCAGGCGCGGAAGGCGAGGTCGACCGTGCGGTTCAGGGCCGCGGCGTCCGTGCCGTTGGCAGCCTGGACCGCAAGGCCGTAGGAGACCGTGCTGATGTAGCGCGCAAGGTCGAGCACGTCGACTTCCGGTGCGAACTCACCCTCCTCGCGGGCCCGTTCGAAGCGGGCCAGCAGCATCTCCTGGGAGGCGAGGCGGCGGGCGCGGACCTCGGCGCGGACCGGCTCGGACTGGGCGCTGGTGGTGAGGGCGCTCTGGATCAGCAGGCAGCCCGGGCCCTCGTCGCGGGTGGTCACCGCTATCACCCCGCGCAGCAGGTGCTCGGCGGTGGCGCGGGCGGTGGGCTCGGCCATGGCGGCGCGGACGTGGCTCGCCGGGCCCTCGCCGTAGCGGTCCAGGCACTGGCGGAAGAGCGACTCCTTGTTGCCGTAGGCGGCGTAGAGGCTGGGCCGGTTGATCCCCATCGCGCTGGTCAGGTCGGCCAGCGAGGTGCCCTCGTAGCCGTGCCGCCAGAACACGCGCATGGCGCGGTCCAGCCGGTCCTCCAGGTCGAATTCGCGCGGACGTCCGGTCACGGGCGGGCGCCTCCCTCCATCGGATGACATGCGGCCGGTGGGCCTGGACTTCTGTACCGATCGATATGCTACCTTCTCGCTTGTATACCGATCGATACAGAAGTACGCGGAGGGGACCCCATGACCATCACCCAGCAGCTCGGCGCCACCACCACCCGTGTCCTCGCCGGCAAGGTCGCGCTGGTCACCGGCGGCTCGCGCGGCATCGGCGCGGCCACCGCCCGGGCGCTCGCCGAGGCGGGCGCGGACGTGGCGATCAGCTACGTCGCCTCGGCCGGCAAGGCGGAGCAGGTCGCGGCCGAGCTGACCCGCGACCACCAGGTCCGGGCCGCCGCCTACCGGGCCGACCAGGCGGACGCCGCGCAGGTCGCGGAGCTGGTGGCGGCGGTGGCGCAGGACTTCGGCCGGTTCGACATCCTGGTCAACAACGCGGGCGTGTTCGCCGGCGGCCGGGTGGACGACCCGGAGACGGACACCGCGGCGCTCCAGCAGCAGGTGGCGGTGAACCTCGGCGGGGTGACGGCGGCGATCCGGGCCGCCTCGGCCGTGCTCGGCGAGGACGGCCGGATCATCACCGTCGGCTCCAACCTGGCCAGCCGCCCCACCCGCCCGGGGATGGCTGACTACGCGGCGACCAAGGCCGCCATCGTCGCCTACAGCAAGGCCGCGGCGCTCGACCTGGCGCACCGCGGCATCACCGTGAACGTGGTGCAGTCCGGCTCGGTGGCCACCGACATGAACCCCGAGGACGGGCCGACCGCCGACGCCCAGCGCGCGCTGAGCGCGCTGGGCCGGTACGGCCGGCCGGAGGAGGTGGCCGCCGGGATCGCCTTCCTGGCCGGCCCCTCCGCCTCCTTCATCACCGGCACCACGCTGAACATCGACGGCGGGTACCTGGCCTGACGGACCGGGGCCGACCGGGCGTCAGGCCGGCGTCCCGGTCGGTTCGGCCGCGGTCGGCGGGCTCGGGATGCGGACCTCCCTCGCGGTGCCGCCGAGCTGCTTCAGGCCGTCCAGCAGGGCCTGGCCGCCCGGGCTGCCGAAGCCCGAGCAGGCGTCCCAGCCTGGGCCGGCCGCGTACGCGCCGTTGCTGCCGCGGGTGATGTCGCGCAGCACGCCGGTGCCGAGGTGCGCGTAGAGCAGCGGGTTGAGGAAGCCGACCGGGACGCCCAGGCCCTGGTTGACCCGGGCCAGCAGGGCCGACCACTGCGGGGCGGCGGCGCTGGTGCCGCCGATCTGCACCATGTGCTGGCCGTCCACGCTGATGATCATCACACCGGTCTGCGGGTCGGCCAGCGCGGCGACGTCCGGCACGCCGCGCCCGCGCTGGTGCGGCGGGTTGGCGGAGGGCGGCACCTGGACGCCGGACTGCCACGGCGGCACCGGGAACCAGCGGCTGACGCCGCCTCCGGTGGCGCTGCCCGGCCCGTCGTCCCAGACCGTCTCGCTGACCACGGTCGCGCCGTCGGCCACCAGCCGGGTGCCGCCGACGGCCAGCACGTGCGGGCTGGAGGCCGGGAAGTCGGCGTGCGCCCGGGTGTCGCTGCCCTGGTCGCGGGAGCCGTCGTCGCCGGAGGCGCAGCAGATGCTGATGTTGTGCAGCGCGGCCTGGGCGAAGGCCTGGTCCACGGCGGTGATCGCCATCCGGGTCCAGGCCGAGCCCGGGTCGTCCTCCGGGTTGCCGTAGCTGCAGGAGATGATGTCCGGCCTGTTGGCCGTGTCGGTGACGATCGCGTTCAGCACGTCCACCCAGCCCTGCTCGGTGAACTCGGTGAAGTAGACGACGATCCGGGCGCCCGGCGCCAGCGCGCCGACCACCTGGAGGTCGAGCATGATCTCGCCGGTGCTGTCGGCGGGATCGCCCTGTCCGTCGTCCTGGCCCGGGTCGTTGCCCGGACCGTGCACCACCACGTCGGTGATCTGCGGCACGGGGACCCGCAGCACCTCGGTGAAGTAGGTCTGCAGCGCGGCGAGGCGGTAGCCGCCGGACGGCACGCCGGCCCGGGTCTGGCCGTTGAAGGCCAGCACGGCGATGGTCTGGCCGGTGCCGTCCAGACCCTGCGGGTAGGAGTACGGCGCGGCCAGCGAGCCGGGCAGGAAGGTGCCGGCGGGCAGGCCGCCGCCGCTCGCCGAGGCGAGTTGGTCGAGCGGGAGGCGGGCGCTCTGACGGGCCAGCAGGTTGGCGCCCAGCGGGCGGTCGTCCAGGCCGAGCACGGAGGTGACCACGCCGGCCAGCTCGGCGGGCACGTGCACCGCGCCCTCACGGCCGCGGTAGCTGCGCCAGCGCTGGCGGCTGTCCTGGTAGCGGTAGCGGGCCAGGGTGACCTGGAAGGCCTCGGAGAGGTCGGCCGCGGTGCCGGTCAGCCGCAGGCTGCGGGCGGTCGGGTTGACGGTGCCCACCCGTAGGTGGTGCTCGGTGGCGAAGCGCTCGACCAGCTCCAGGTCGGCCGGGTCGGCGGCGGCCGCGGCGGCGAGCGCGGTGTCGTCGGGCGCCGGGCGCAGGGTCGGCGGGACCAGGGCGTACTCGGTCGGGCTCGGCAGCGGGGGTGCGTTCGGCGAGCGGCGGAGGTAGACGGTGACGGTCAGGTTCTCGGACGGGCTCACCGGGCCGACTGCGACGGCGCCGCGGCGCGGCGTGCGGTCGCTGTCGGGCAGGGCGAGGTAGTGGCTGCGCGACATGGGTGTCACCAGCTTCCGACCCCGGCGGTGCGGGGTCTGGGGGGCCGGCGGGGCCGGCCGGGACAGCAGGGGCAGGGGCGTACGGCGGTGTGACAGTCCGATGAAGACCGGGCGATTTGTCCGACCGCGTACGCGTACGGGCGACATGTACTTTGTATACTTAGCTTTGTCCTCGGAAGCGGGGGAGTCAAGGGGGCGGAGAACCTGGAGGCCCCCAGATGGTGGCGAGCGCGGAGCAGGGGGCGCCTATGGGGCGCGCACGGCTCACCCGGCCGCGGGTGCTGGCGGCGGCGATCGAGCTGGCGGACCGTCAAGGGCTCGGCGCGCTGACCATGCGGCGGCTGGCGGCCGAGCTCGGGGTGGAGCCGATGGCGCTGTACCGCTACGCCTCGGGCAAGGAGGCCCTGCTCGACGGGATGGTCGAGGCGTTCTACGCGGAGGTGACGGACCGGCTCGGGCCGGTGCGGGCCGGCTGGCGGCGCGAGGTGCACCGGATCGCCGAGGTGTTCTGCGTGGTCGCCGACGCCCATCCGGCGGTCTTCCCGCTGGTGGTGACCCGGCCGCTGGCGCTGCCGGTCTCCCGGCGTCCGGCGCCGATGCTGCGGCTGAACGAGCGGATGCTCGGCCTGATCAGCTCGGCCGGCTACGACGACCGGACCACGCTGCGGATCTACCGCTCGCTGGTCGGCTGGGTGCTCGGCTACCTGCTGGTGGAGAAGCGCCCGGTGGTGGACAACCCGGACGAGCCCGACCCGCTGCTGCGCCTCGGCCTGCACCGGCTGCCGGCCGCCGAGTACCCCCGGCTGCGCGAGACGGTGCCGCTGTCCGCCGACTATGACCGGGTGGCGGAGCTGTCGGCCGGGCTGGACGTGCTGCTCGACCGCCTCCCGAAGCTGAAGGAGCGGCGTCCGAAGGGGAAAGAGTGAGTGAAGGTGTGGAGGGCGAACTGGGGGAAGCGGCCGGAGGCGTGCCGAGCGGGCCGTCGAACGCCTCGCCGCCCGGCCCCCGTTGTGGCGGACCCGGCGGTCACGGCTCCCAACGGCTGACCGCCCGTCAGCGGTTCGGGTACCCCGTCATCTCCGAACGAGGGCCCGGAACGGGTGTGACGAAGGGTCCGCCCGGGGTGTGCGGAGCCGGTTCGGCGCGTGTCACACCACCGGTGGCGGCAGTGGCGCGGCACAGTGGCTGCAGCGAAGGCCGGGTGCGTGCAAGCGTCGAACGCCCACCCGTATCCTGACCTACCAGCACGGACACCGGAAGCGGATCGCGCTCCACCGCCCCGGCGCCCGTACCTAGCAGCCTCCCCGCCACGAATCCGGACGATCCCCATGACAGTGCTTCCCGTGCAGAACGCCGACGTACCGCCGCAGGACCGCTCCGCGGAGTCGGTGCCCGACCCCGCACCGGACCTGGGCGAGAACCTGCTCAGGTACGCCGAACTCGGCGGCTTCACGCTCACCGCCGACACCCATGCCTGGTACGCCGCAGCCACCACCGTCACCGGCGCCGAGGAGGCCCGCGCGGCCTCCACCGCGCTCGCCGAGGTGCGCGGCGGCGACCTCAACGCGCTGCGCGAGGCCGCCGACCGGCTCGCCGCCGAGGCCGCGCTGCGCGAACCCGCCACGGTGGCCGAGGTGGTGACGCTGGTCGGCCTGCTGCGCAGGGTCGGCGCGACCGCCGGCACGCTCTGTGCGGACGCCTACCAGGCCGACCTGGACGCGCTCGCCGCCGCCACCGCCACCAGCGGATGGCGCAAGGAGCGCGGCGTGAAGATCTCCTGGGGCCGCCGCCGCAAGCTGCGCGCCGAGGCCCGCCGCCTCGCGGTCGCCGACCGCCCGCGCCGCGACGCCCTGCACGCCGCCCTGGTCGCCGCGGCCGGCGAGCGCGAGGAGTGGCAGGCGCTCGCCCCGGCCGCCGGCGCCGTCGCCCGCCCGGTCGACGCCGAACTGCTCGAGCTCACCAGCCAGTGCGCGGACAGCCTGGAGGGCGGACTGCGCGAGCTGGCACGCCTGCTGGCGGGGCGTGAGCTGACCGCACTCGGGTTCGACGAGCTCGCGGCCCTGGTCGAGGACCTGGCCGCGGACGAGGGCACCCTCTACCGCCTCCCCGAACTGCGCACCCTGCGCGCCGCCCTGGACGCGGCCGGGATCGACGAGCTGCTGGCGTCGCTGACCGAGCAGCGCGCGGACCGCGCGGCGGCGAAGGCGGCCTGGGCGGCGCACCGGGGCGAGGGGGATGCGCCGGCGCTGGAGGAGGAGCTGGAGGAGTTCGGGGAGCTGGAGTCGGAGCGGGTCGCCGACTTCGAGGTGGCCGGGGACCCGGACGCCGGGGTGATGGCGGACGGGGCTGCGGAGGCTGCGGCGAAGGCCGGGACCGAGGTTGCGGTGGACGTGGATCTGATCGTGATCCCGTCGCCCTCGCCGGAGCCGGCGCTGGAGATGATCACGCCGGTGGAGGTCGAGCCGGAGCCGGAGGCCGAGGTCGAGGTCGAGGTCGAGGCCGAGGTGGAGCCGGAGATTGAGGCGGCGGCGGAGGTTGAGGTCGCCGTTGAGGTGGTGGCCGAGGCCGTGGTCGAGGCCGAGGTTGAGGCGGTCGTAGAGGTTGCCGAAGTGGAGGTCGCTGCGGAGACCGAGACCGAGACGGAGCCCGAGGCCGAAGCTGAGCCTGAGTCTGAGCCGGTGGCTGTGGTGGAGGAGCCGGTCGCCGAGGAGACCGTCGTAGAGGAGGCCCCCGAGGCCCCTGCGGTCGTCGGGGCCGAGGCCGTGGTCGAGGAGGCCGTGGTCGAGGAGCCCGTGGTCGAGGCCGAGCCCGTGGTCGAGGCGGAGGCCGTTGCCGAGGAGCCCGAGGCGACCCCTGCTGCCCGTCGTGTCCGGCGCCCGAAGCGGCCCGAGCTGACGCCCGGCCGCCCGATCACCGCGTACAGCGCCGAGGAACTGCTCTCCCTGGTCCGCTGGATCGACAGCGACTACACCACGCGCAGCGACGACGAACTGCTGCGCGCTGCGATGAAGGAGCTGGGCTTCGCCCGCCTCGGCCCGCGCATCAAGGAGGCGCTGGCCGCGGCCGTCGCCTCCGCGCGGGGCAAGGAGAGCTGACCAAGCGTCGGTACAACGCCGCGGGGCCTGGGTTCCGAGCTTTGAGCTCGGAACCCAGGCCCCGCGGCGTTGGCGTAGGGGGCGGGCTCTGCCCCTCACATCCCCGTCAGCAACTCCGCAGCTCGGGCGTCTGGTTGAGCAGCTGCGCCCGCATCGAGGTGAACTCGCGGTAGGCCGCTCCCTGCTCGGCGCCGACGGGGAAGACCGCGACGCGGTGGCAGTTCATGAAGGCCAGGCGGACGTCGAAGTGGCGTTCCAGGCTGCCGCGGATGGCGTCGCTGGCCATGGCGCGCAGGAGCTGGCCGCGTTCGGCGTCGGACGGGGGCTCGACCTGGTTGTCGGCGAACGGAGCGGTACTGTCGGCGAGTTGGCCGGTGAGGCCGGCGACCATCGAGTACGCGTAGGGGAGCGAGTCGCGCACCGTGGCGATGAAGTCGGCCTCGGCGACCTCGCCGGCCTCGGCCTGGGCGAGCAGGTCGGGGGAGACGCTCAGGGACATGGGCTGGATCCTCTCTTTGGAAATGAAAGCCGTTTCCAATAAGTGATCCTGGGTCACCCGCCCCGCCGCTGTCAACGCGACCCGCGCGCAACGGCGAAGAGGCGCCCCCCGGGAAACCCGGAAGGCGCCTCCAAGCGGAGCGGAGCCCGCGCTACTGCAGCGGCACCGTGGTCAGCGGCGTCGGGTCGGTCCCCTTCAGCGCGCCCGACATCGCGTCCCGCCAGATCGGGCCGGCCAGCGTGCCGCCGAAGGCCTGGCCGATCACCTTGCCGCCGATGCTCTGCCCGTCCAGCTGCTTCGGGCTGTCGGTGTCGGTCACCACGGTCGCGCCCGCCAGCTCGGGGGTGTAGCCGACGAACCAGACCTGCTTGCTCTCGTTGGTGGTACCGGTCTTGCCCGCGCTGTCCCGGTCGGTCAGGCCGGCGGGGGCGCCGGTGCCGTCCTGCACCACGCCCTTGAGCATGGTGGTGATCTGGTCCGCCGTCTGCGTGGACATCGCGGCGGCGCACTGGTTCTGCGGCACCGCGATCGGCTTGCCGTCCGGACCGGTCACGCTGTCGATCGCGGTCGGCTTGCAGTAGGTGCCGTGCGCCGCGAAGGTCGCGTAGACGTTGGCCATCTCCAGCGGCGTCAGCGCGTTGGAGCCGAGCGCCATCGCGGGGGTGACGGCCAGCGGGTTGCCGCCGGCCTGCTGGGTGATGCCCAGCTTGTTGGCCATCTGGGCCACCGAGCACAGGCCCACGTCACCCTCCAGCGAGGCGAAGTAGGTGTTCACCGAGGCCGCCATCGCCGGGCCCATGGTGAACGGGCCGACCAGCGAGGTGGCGTCGTTGTGCACCGTCCCGGTCTTCTTGCCCGGCCACTTGCCGCCGGTGCAGTCCGTCATGTCCGGCCAGGTCATGCTGTACGGCGAGTCGTAGGACTGGGACGGCGAGATGCCGGCCTCCAGCGCCGCCGCCGCGACGATCGGCTTGAAGGTCGAACCGGTGGAGAAGCCCTGGCCGCCGCCCATCGCCTTCTCGACGTTGTAGTTGATCTGGGTCTGGTTGGCGTGCACGCCGTACGGCCGGCTCTGGCCCATCGCCACGATCTTGCCGGTGCCGGGCTGCACCACGCTCATCGCGGTGGCCGCCTGGTCGGTGGCGTAGACGTGGCTGGTCACCGAGGACTGCAGCGCGGCCTGCGCCTTCGGGTCCAGGGTGGTGTGGATCTGCAGCCCGCCGCGCTTCCAGAGCGCCTGCCGGGCGGCGGAGCTGGAGCCGAAGGCCGGGTCGTTGAGCACCTGGTCCTTCACGTAGTCGCAGAAGAAGCCCTCGCCCTGCTGGGCGGTGATGCAGCCCTGCTGCGGCGCGGTGACGTTCAGCTGGACCGGGGTGTTGAGCGCGGCGTCCGCGTCGGCCTGGCTGATCGTGCCGTACTGGGCCATCTTCTTCAGCACGGTGTCCCGGCGCTCCTTGGCCGCCTTGGGGTTGGCCACCGGGTCGTAGCCGCTGGGCGACTGCACCAGGCCGGCCAGCAGCGCGGCCTGCGGCAGCGTTAGGTCCTTGGCGTGCACGCTGAAGTAGCGCTCGGCGGCCGCCTCCACGCCGTAGGCCTGCTCGCCGAAGAAGGTGATGTTCAGGTAGTTGGTGAGGATCTGGTCCTTGCTCAGGGTCTCCTCGACCTTGATCGCGTACTTCATCTCCTTGAGCTTGCGCCCCACCGTCTGCGCCTGCGCCGCCAGCACCGCCTGCTGGTCGTCGCCCGCCTCCTCCACGAAGACGTTCTTCACGTACTGCTGGGTCAGCGTGGAGGCGCCCTGGGTGCCGCCGCCGCCCGCGTTGTTGCCGATCGCCCGGAGCACGCCCTTGGGGTCGACCGCCCCGTGCTCGTAGAACCGGTTGTCCTCGATGTCCACCAGCGCGGACTTCACCAGCGGGGATATCTGGTCGCTCGGCACCACGGTGCGGTCCCGGTCCCAGACGGTGGCCATCACGTTGCCCGCGGCGTCGTAGATCGTCGAGGACTGGGTGAGCGGCGGCGTGGTGAAGTCGTCCGGCAGGTTCTGGAAGTCGTCGGTGGCGCTCTTCGCGGTCAGGCCGATGGCGCCGACCGCCGGCACCGCGACCCCGGCCGTCAGCACACCGGCCACGGCGCTGGCCCCGAGGAACTTGGCGGCCAGGCGGCCATTCCGGACGAACGAGCCCATTTTCGACGAAGACATGGTTCGCACTCTATGCAGAAAAGATGAGGAAACGGACCAATGCATACGCGTTCTCTGTCACAGGCCTGCGACAATGTGCGCCTACGGACAGTCGGAGGAGGTCCCCTGATGACCGCCCCCGCCACGCCCGAGCTGCCGGGACCGCTGGCCGCACTGGCCCCGTTCCTGGAGCACTACGGCTACCTGGCGGTCGGGCTGCTGGTGCTGCTGGACAACTGCGCGGTGCCGGTGCCCGGCCAGACCCTGCTGATCCTGGCCGCGGTCTACGCGGGCGCGGACCGGCTCTCGCTGCCCGGGGTGGTGGCGGTCGCGCTGGCCGGCGCGGTCATCGGCGGCTGCCTCGGCTACCTGCTCGGCCGCTCCGGCGGTCGCGCCCTGGTGCACCGCTACGGCCGCTACCTCGGCCTGACCGCCGCCCGGCAGCACAAGGCCGAGGACTTCTTCACCCGCAACGGCGGCCGGGTGGTGCTGGTCGCCCGGTTCATCGACGGGCTGCGCCAGACCTTCGGCATCATCGCCGGCACCACCGAGATGGCCTGGCGCCGGTTCCTGCTCTGGAACGTCCTGGGCGCCGTGCTCTGGGTCGGCGCCTGGAGCGCGGCCGGCTATCTGGCGGGCAGCAACATCGGCACGGTCTACCGCCAGGCGCTGCGCTACCAACTGCTGCTGCTGCTGGTGGCGGTCGCCGCCGTGCTGGCGCTGCTGCTGCGCTCCTGGGTACGGCGACGGCGCCGCAGCTGACCGGGGTCGGCTGCGGCGCCGCGTCGAACGGCAGCGGTCAGGGAAGCACCCGCTCCACCGCGGCCGCTCCGTGCTCCGCCAGGTCCCGCCTGGCCCGCTCGATGAGCGCCGGGGTGACGTCCCGCCCGGTGGCCATCACCAGGTCCTCCGGGTCGACCGGATTCTCGGCTCCGGTGTGCAGCAGGTGGTCGGGGGTGGGGGACTCGTCGTCGATCGGCTCGGACATGGGAAGCCTCCGTGGGTCGGGGCGCGGCCTGTTGGTCCTTGCACTCACGAGTGTGGGCCAGGACGCCCGCCGCGCGCACCCCGGAGCGGGCACGCTGGGTGGTTCGCCCCCTTGGCGGTCTCCGGTGCGCCCCGTCCGGCGCGGCTGCTTAGTCTGCGGTCATGACCAGCCACGAAGTGACGTCCCGGGTAGGGGCGCGATCCCGGGAGCAGGTTGAGAGCGCGCTCGCGCGCCTGGAGTACATCGGCGAAACCCCCTTCGAACCCTCACCCGCCCGCCACGGCTCGCTCGACGGTTACCGCTGGGCGCTCGGCCGCGGCCGGCTCGCCCCGGTGACGGCGAGCGTGGCCAGCGGACCCGAGGGCCCCTGTCCGGCCCAGCTCGCCGCCGAGCAGCAGGCCGCCCAGGTCCGCCACCTCGACCTGCGGGTCGATCCGGACCAGCGGGAGTACGCCCGCGGCGTGCACGACGCGCTCGCCTGGGTCTGCGCCCGCAGCGACGTCCAGCCATAGGGGCGGTCCGACGCGAGTCGTCGGACCGCCCCTAGAGCGGACGCTCCACCACGCCCAGGTGGCGGCGGAGGAACCCCGCCTGGTGGTCGAGCAGCGGCGCGCTGACCGCCGCGTGCGTGACGCCGCTGAGCGGCAGCACCTCGTGCGGCCGCCCGGCGGCCAGCAGCGCGGCGGAGAGCCGCAGCGTGTTGGCCGCCCAGACGTTGTCGTCCGCCAGCCCGTGCACCAGCAGCAGCGGCCGGCTCAGCGCCGGGGCGTCCCGCAGCAGTGAGGAGGCCTCGTAGCGCTCGGGGTGCTCGTCCGGGTGGCCGAGGAAGCGCTCGCGCCAGTGGGTGTCGTAGAGCCGCTGGTCGGTGACCGCGGCGCCGGCCACCGCGGCGTGGAAGACGTCGGGGCGGCGCAGCACCGCGGCGGCGGCCAGGGTGCCGCTGAACGACCAGCCGCGGATGCCGACCCGGTCCAGGTCCAGCAGTCCGGGCCGGCGCTCGGCGGTCCCGTGCAGGGCGGCCACCTGGTCGTCCAGGGCGGGGCCGACGGTGTCGCCGTACACCTCGCGCTCCCAGCGCGGGCCACGGCCCGGCACCCCGGCGCCGTCGGCGACCAGCACCGCGAAGCCCTGCTCGGCGAACCACTGGGAGACCAGCACCGCCCAGTTCCGGTCATTGACGACCTTCTGCATCGCCGGGCCCGCGTACGGGTCCAGCAGCACCGGCAGCGGCGGGTCGCCCGCGCGGTGCCAGGACGGCAGCACCAGCAGGGTGCGCAGCCCGCGCGGGCCGACCGCGAGCAGTTCGGCGCGCGGCTCCAGCACGGCCGGCTCGGCCACCGAGGCGATCTCCACCGGCGCCGCGCCGGCCCGCCGGACCAGCGAGCCGCGGCCCGCCCGCCGCAGCGCCCCGGAGCTGGTGACCAGGGTGCCGCCGCGACGGGTGCCGTGGTGCACGCCCGGCTCCTCGGTGAGCCGGCGGGCGCCGTGCTCCGGGTCCCAGCTCCACAGCTGGATCTCGGTGGGCTCCTCGGAGGCGGCGAAGAGCACCGTCTCGCCGTCCACCGAGAGCACCTCGCGCAGCTGCACGCCCGCGGCGGTGACCGGCTCGCCCGCCACGGTCAGGTGCCGGGTGTCGCCGAGGTCGGCGGAGCCGAGCAGCAGGCCGCCGGCGGTGCGGGCGGGCAGGCCGCGGACCAGCTGCACCCAGTGCGGGTCGGTCCGCTCGTGCAGCAGCTCGGTCGCACCGGTGGCCGGGTCGGCCGCCAGCAGTCGGGCGGTGCGCTGGTCGCGGCTCTGCACCTCGGCGAACGGGCCGTGCCCGTCCCAGCCGGCCGCGATCAGGTACTCGAAGGCGGTGCGGTCCCAGCGCAGCTCGGTGCGGGTGCCGTCCAGCGCGGTGAGCCAGAGCGAGACCTCGGCATTGGCGGTGCCGACCGAGGGGTAGCGCAGCGCGCGCGGGGGAGTGGCGGGCTCGGCCGGGTCGGCCAGGTACCAGAGCTGCACCCGGGACTCGTCGACCCGGGCGACCAGCAGCCGCTCGCCGTCCGGCGCCCACCAGTAACCGCGCTGGCGGTGGGTGGACTCGGCCGCCACGTGCTCCGCGCGGCCGAACGAGACCTCGGGCCCGTCCGGCAGGGCCAGCGGGCGGTCGCCGGTGCCGTCGGCCTCGATCACCCGCAGGGCGCCGCCGCTGAGGTAGGCGATCCGGCGGCCGGTCGGATCCGGCCGCGGGTCCACCACCGGCGCCTCGGCGGGCAGCCGGCGGGCGGCGCCGCCCGCGGTGTCCACCGTCCACAGCTCACCGGAGAGGGTGAAGGCGGCCAGCGCCGCGGCGTGGTCGGTGGCGTAGGAGACGATGCCGGCGCCGCCCTGCCGGGCCCGCTCCCGGCGCACCCGCTCCGCCTCGGACAGCTGCTCGGGACCGGCCAGCAGCTCCGCCGGGTCGCAGAGCAGCCGCTCGGCGCCCGTGCCGGCGTCCAGCGCCCAGAGGCAGCCGACCGGGTCGGCGCCGGTGCGGGTGCGCAGGTAGAGGACGGTGCCGCCGTCGGGGGCGATGGTGAACCGACCGGGCAGGCCCGCCGTGAAGCGGCGGGTGCGGACCAACTGCTCGGGAAGGGTGAGGGTCGTCGGCATGCCGACACCATGCCATCCGGGGCCTTCCCGGTCGGCGGCGGGGCGATCACCGGCCCGGTCGGCGGCGGGCGGGTGACGGGGAGGTGACGGGCATTCAGCCGAAAATCGACGGCCAATCCGGTCCTCCGGGGTGCGCACGCGGCCCGGTGGGGCCACCCTGGGCACATGGGCGGAGTCGAGCGGCCACACAGGGTGACCAGAGCTTGGGTCCGTCCAGACCCTGGAGTTCTCACCCCGGAGAGGACCCGATGACCTCGGACCTGACTTCCCACCAGCTCACCGCCGGCCGGCCACCGATCCCGATCGACTACCACCCGATCGAGGGGCCCGCCCGCCAGCTCATGGTCAGCGGCGAGCAGCTGCACGCCAACGCCTGCCTCTACTGCGGCACCGACCAGCAGCAGCTGCACACCGCCGGCCACGCCTACACCCACAGCGGCGGCCTCGCCTGGGTGGTCGTCGCCTGCGCGGCGCACCTGGCGCTGGGCCGTGCGGAGGCCGCGCAGTACGAGGAGCGGCACGCGGACCCGGCGGCCGCCCGGCCGGACGAGCTGCCGGCGCACTGAGCCCGGTCACGGCCCCGCCCCCGCGACAGCGCGGGCGGGGCCGCGGTGTGCGGTCAGGCCGGGGCGGCGAAGTCCTCGGTCCACCAGGGGCCGCCGGTGCCGAAGTGCACCCCCACGCCCATCTCGCGGAAGTCGCAGTCGAGGATGTTCGCCCGGTGCCCAGGGCTGTTCATCCAGCCGTCCATCACCGAGGCCGGGTCGGCCTGGCCCCGGGCGATGTTCTCGCCCCAGGTGCTCCAGCGGTAGCCGGCCGCCTCGATCCGCTGCCGCGGGCCGAGGCCGTCCGGGTTGGTGTGGTCGAAGAACTGGCGGGCGGCCATGTCGTCGGACTGCCGCTGGGCGGCCAGCTGGAGCTTGCTGTTGGCGGTGAGCGGGCCGCAGCCGTGCTGCGAGCGCTGGACGTTGACCAGCTCGAGCACCTGGCGCACGTAGTCGGCCTGGGCGCCGGAGACGTCGCTGCGCCGGGAGGCCGACGCCTCGGTGGCCGAGGCACCCGCCGACGGGGCGGCGGTGGGGGAGGGCGGGGTCTGCGAGGCCGCGTCGACCTGGGTGGTCGGCGGGGTGGACGGCGCGGCCGAGGAGGCGGCGGCTGACGGGGAGTCGGCGGCCGGCGGGTCGGCCAGCCCGGCCGGGTGGCCCGGGCCGTGCCCCTCCTGGAGCAGTGCGGCGCCCGTGGCCACCACCAGCACGCCCACGGCCGCCACCGCCCAGCGCCGCGGGCGGATCTTGGGCCGGCCCCGGTGGCCGCCGGCCCGGTGCCGGGCGGGGCTGACCACGGTGGCAGCGGCCGGCTGCATCCCGGGCAGGTTCGGCAGCGCCAGGTGGCGGGGCAGCGGCAGCAGCGCCAGCCCGGCCAGCAGCCCCTCGGCGGGCACCAGCCCGCGGGCCGGCTCCTGGCAGCGGGCGCAGTCCCGCAGGTGCCGGCTGATCCGCTTGCGCCAGAGCGCGGCGGGCACGCCGTCCCAACCGGCCGTCAGCCCGGCCAGCTCCGGGCAGCCGGGCCGGGCGGCCAGCGCGCGGTGCACGGCGCGGGCCGCCTCCAGCCGCTCCTTGGCGCGCTGCACCCGGACGGCCGCATGCTGCGGCGTCAGCTCCAGGGCGGCGGCCAGCTCGGCCCGGGTCAGCCGGCCGGCGGCCTCCTGCCACCAGAGCGCCAGCACCTCCCGGTCGGGACCGTCCAGCCAGCGGGTGGCCTCGGCCACCTCGCGGCGCTGGCCGGAGAGGCCGAGCCGGACGATGGTCAGCTCGGCGAAGTCACCCGCCGGGTCGGCGACCTGGTCCAGCTCGTCCAGGGCGTCCGGCTGGCCGGCCTGGCGGTGCTGGTGGCGGCGGCGCACCTGGTTCATCGCGATCGCCACCAGCCAGCTGCGGAAGGAGCCCGGCTCGCGCAGCGCCGGCAGGCCGTCCACCGCGCGCAGCATGGTCTCCTGCACCACGTCGTCGGTGTCGTGGTGGCCGTCCAGCGCGCGGCCGACGATGTTGTAGACCAGCGGCAGGTGGTCGCCCAGCAGTTCCTGGCGGGCCGTCGGGTCGCCCGCCCGCGCCCGGTCCGCCAGCTCGCGGTACCTGTCCGTCTCCACCCGTGCCCACCTTCTCCAGCCGGTCGCCCTGTCCGTCACAGGAGACCCGCGGCGGACCTCCGGATAACGGAAACCGGACAACCGAACCCGACGGGCGCAACCGCCCGCCCGACCCTAGCCGAGCGGCCAGGACCGGTTCGGCTGTTCAGTCCTCCTCCTCCGGCGGCGGGCTGAGCGGCAGGCGCAGGACCAGGCGGGCGCCGCGCGGGGAGTCCTCGGCGGTCAGCGTGCCGTGGTGGTGCAGGGCCAGATCGCGGGCGATGGCCAGGCCCAGGCCGGCGCCGCCGTGGTCGCGGCTGCGGGCGTCATCCAGCCGGGTGAAGCGCTCGAAGATCCGTTCCCGGTCGGCCGGCGGGATGCCCGGGCCGTCGTCCGTCACCGCCAGCACCGCCTGGCCGTCCGCACCGGCCAGCCGGACCGCCACCGAGTGCTCGGCGAACCGCTGGGCGTTGTCCAGCAGGTTGGTCACCACCCGGGTGAGCCAGAGGCTGCTGCCGCTGACCCGGACCCCGGGGGCCAGCTCGGCGCGGACCGGCACCCGGTCGCCGCGCCGCTTGCCGACCGCCTCGCGGACCAGCTCGGTCAGGTCCAGCGGCTCGGTGGAGACCGGCTCGGCGGCGTCGATCCGGGCCAGCAGCAGCAGGTCGGCGGCCAGCTGCTGGAGCCGGTCGGTGTCCTCCAGGGCGCCGCTGATCAGCTCCGGCCACCCGGTCGGGTCGGGCACCGCCAGGGCCACCTCCAGCTGGGTGCGCAGCACGGTGATCGGGCTGCGCAGCTCGTGCGAGGCGTCCGCGATGAACTGCCGCTGGCGCCGGCCGGAGGACTCCAGCCGGTCCAGGGTGGCGTTCATGGTGACGGCGAGCCGGGCGATCTCGTCATGGGTGGCCGGCACCGGCACCCGGCGGTGCAGGTCCCGGTCGCTGATCTCGGCCACCTCGGCCCGGATCGCCTCCACCGGCCGCAGCGCCCGCCCGGTGACCCACCAGGTGACGCCGGCCACGGTCAGCAGCAGCAGCGGCACGCCGACCAGCAGCGCGGCCGAGGTGGTGTTGTCGGCCGCGTCCGCGTCCCGCAGCGAGGTGCCCGCGTACACCGTGACCAGGCCGTTCTCGGTCTCGGTGGTGACCTGGACGACCCGCTGGCGGTGCTCGTCGCCGAGCGGCCCGACGTCCCAGGTGGAGCGGATGGTGCCGGGTACCGAGGGCCGCTGCGCGACGATCGGCGGACGGCCGGTCAGGTTCTGGCTGGAGGTCAGCACCTTGCCGCCGGCGCTCACCACCTGGATGAAGTCGGCGCCGTGGGTCGGCGGCAGCAGCGGGTCCAGCTTGCCCGCCACCGCGGCCTGGGCCACCGCGGCGGCCTGCGCGTCGGCGTCCGCCTCGGCGTTGTGCAGCAGGTTGGCGTCCAGCAGGCCGAGCAGCGAGAGCGAGGCGACGGCCAGCGCGATCGCCACCACGGCGCTGGCGCCCAGGGTGGCCCTGGCCCGCACGGTGAGCGGGCGCAGCCGGGCCAGGCCGCGCCGGGCCGAGCGGCCGTCGCCCGCCAGCTCGCGCGGCGGCCGGTCAGCCACCGTCGGCCGCCAGCCGGTAGCCGGCCCCGCGCACCGTCTCCAGCGCGCTGCGCCCGAACGGCGCGTCGATCTTGCGGCGGACGGCGCTGATGTGCACCTCCACCACATTGGGGTCGCCCTCGAAGGCGCTGTCCCACACCTGCTCCAGGATCTCCCGCTTGGGCACCACCTCGCCGGCCCGCCGGGCCAGGTACTCCAGCACCGCGAACTCCCGGGCGGTCAGCCGGATCGGGGTGCCGCCGCGGGTGCAGGTGTGCCGGGCCGGGTCCAGCAGCAGGTCGCCGAACTGCAGGTTCTGCGGGCGGCGGCGGCCGGTGCGGCGGGCCAGCGCGCGCAGCCGGGCGACCAGCACGACGAAGGAGAACGGCTTGGAGAGGAAGTCGTCGGCCCCGGTGTCCAGTGCCTCGGCCTCGTCGTACTCGCCGTCCTTGGCGGTGAGCATCAGGATGCCGGCCTCGTTTCCGGCCGCCCGCAGCCGGGCGCAGACCCGGTACCCGTTGACCCCGGGCAGCATGATGTCCAGCACGATCACGTCGTAGTCGTGCTCGCCCGCCAGCCACAGCCCCTGCGGACCGTCGTGCGCCAGGTCCACCGTCATTCCCTCGGCCTGCAGCCCGCGCTGCAGCGCCGCCGCCAGCCGCCGCTCGTCCTCCACCACCAGTACCCGCATGCGAACCAGGATTCCAGGCGCCCCCGCCGGAATGCTGAAGACCCCTTCAGCTGTCTTCAGCTCCGCTTCAGCTTGGGCCCAGCATGCTGGGCCCAACAGTTCGATGGAGGGGGTTGGTCCGAGCGCCGGCGGAGGGCTCGGAGCGGCACCGGCAGGTGGGGCAACGGGGACGTTTCGCGCGTTTGTTGGCTGAGCTGTCGGGGGGCGGACACCTGGTGTCCGGCTGCCATCCACGCGGACTCCCGTTGGGCGCCCTACCGTCACGTGCCTGACCGGCCCGGACGACCCGGGCCGGCCCCGACAGGGATCTCGGGGCCGGCCTGTTCGGCTGACGGTCCGGCCAGGAAGCCCGGCCAGGGGGTCCCTGTACATCCGTACGACGCAGCGAGTCGCGGGTGCGGCTCCGCCTGCCGGCGGATGGCCGTGACCGCCTTGGAAGGAGCCTGATGCGGTCGAGTCAGCCGCGCCGGATCACCGTCGTGTCCGCGAGCGTGGGGGCGGGGCACGACGGTGCCGCCCGGGAGCTGGTGCGCCGCCTGAAGGCGGCCGGCTTCGAGGCCGAATCCCACGACTTCCTCGATCTGCTGCCGCCCGGCTGCGGCCGGCTGCTGCGCGCCAGCTACGCGCTGGAGCTCAAGGTCGCGCCCTGGGCCTGGGGCTGGCTGCTCGGCGGGCTGGAGAAGAACCGGTCCTCCTCCGGGATGGTCGGCTCGCTCTTCGCGAAGGCCGCCGCCCGCCGCACCCGCAAGCTGGTCGGCAGCGGCACGGACGCGGTGGTCTCCACCTACCCGCTGGCCAGCCAGGTGCTCGGCCGGCTGCGCCGCCGCGGCGAGCTGGACGTGCCGGTCAGCACCTTCCTCACCGACATGTCGGTGCACCCGCTCTGGGTCGCCGAGGGCGTCGACCTGCACCTGGCGCTCGACCCGGTGGCCGCCGCCCAGGCGGCCCGGCACGGCGCCAAGGACATCGAGATCTGCCAGCCGCTGGTCGGCCCGGCCTTCCGCCCGGCCCGCTCGGCCGCCGAGGTGACCCGTGAGCGCGAGCGCTTCGGCCTGCCCGCCGACCGGCCGGTGGCGCTGATCACCGCCGGCTCCTGGGGCGTCGGCGAGGTCGAGCAGACGGCCCGTGAGATAGCCGCCGCCGGCGTGGCCGTGCCGGTCACCGTCTGCGGGCACAACGCGGTGCTGCGGGAGCGGCTGACCGCGGCCGGCACCGGCGTGGCGCTCGGCTGGGTGGAGGACATGCCGGCCCTGATCCGGGCCAGCGACGTGGTGGTGCAGAACGCCGGCGGGCTCACCTCGCTGGAGGCGATGGCCAGCGGCGTGCCGGTGGTCAGCTACCGCTGCCTGCCCGGCCACGGCGTGACCAACGCGGCTGCGCTGGACGAGGCCGGGCTCGCGGTCTGGATACGCGACGAGAAGAAGCTCGGTGCCCAGCTCACCGAGGCGATGAGCGAGCCGGCCCGCAGCTGGCGGCGCACCGCGCCCGGTGCCGACCGGGTGATAGCCGAGCTGGCCGGCGCCGACGCGCTCGCCGCTCCCGTCCTGGAGGTGGCCTCGTGAAGCCGACCCGTGCCCTGGCCCTGACCGCCGGCGCCCTCGCCGTCGGCTACGGCGCCCCCGCGCTCACCTCGCTGGCCCCCGTCCGCCCGCTGCTGGCCCCCCGGCTGAGCGGCCCCGGCGACCCCGGCCACGTGGCGCTGACCTTCGACGACGGCCCGGACCCGGCCTCCACCCCGCTCTTCATCGAGGAGCTGGCGAAGACCGGCACCAAGGCCACCTTCTTCCTGCTCGGCCGGATGCTGCAGAAGGCCCCCTGGCTGGGCCGCGAACTGGTGGACGCCGGCCACGAGGTCGCCGTGCACGGCTGGCACCACCGCCCGCTGCTGATCCGCCGGCCGCGCGCCACCATCGAGGACGTGACCCGGGCCACCGACCTGATCGGCTCGGTCACCGGCCAGGAGCCGCGCTACTACCGCCCGCCGTACGGCGTGCTGAACGCCTCCGCGCTCTACGCGGCCCGGCGCAACGGCCTGCGCCCGGTGCTCTGGACCCACTGGGGCCAGGACTGGACCGCCAAGGCCACGCCCGAGTCGGTGCTGCGCACCGTCACCAAGGGCTCGCTGGCCGGCGCCACCCTGCTGCTGCACGACTCGGACTGCACCTCGGCGCCGCTGGCCTGGAAGTCCACCCTGGGCGCGCTGCCCCGGGTGCTGGAGCGCTGCGCGGAGCAGGGGCTGACGGTCGGTCCGCTGCGCGAGCACGGGCTGCGCTGAACCCCGCCGCCGAGGGGGCCCGGCCCCCTCGGCGGCGACGGGTCGTCAGCCGGCCGGGCCGAGCAGGACCGGCAGCTGCCGGTGGCCGTTGGAGATGAAGGACTCCACCGGCGTCAGGTCGGCGCCCTCGACCAGCGACAGGTCCGGGAACCGCTCGAACAGCGCGGGCAGCGCGATCTGCGCCTCCAGCCGGGCCAGCGGGGCGCCCAGGCAGAAGTGCGCGCCGTGGCCGAAGGACAGGTGGTCCTTGTCGGCGCGCAGCAGGTCGAACGCGGCGGCGTCCTCGCCGTGCACCTGCGGGTCGCGGCCGGCCGCGGCGAAGGCGGCGAGGATCGGCTCGCCCTTGCGGATCAGCACGTCGCCCGCCTGCACGTCCTGCACGGCGTAGCGCAGCGGCAGGTTGGCCACCGGGGCCTCGACCCGCAGCGCCTCCTCGATCACGTCGTTCCAGCCCGCCTTGCCCTCGCGGACCAGGGCCAGCTGCTCGGGGTGGGTGAGCAGCAGGTGGATTGCGTTGTCCAGCAGGTTGACGGTGGTCTCGTGGCCCGCGCCGAGCACCAGCAGCAGGGTGTCGACCAGTTCCGCCTCGGTCAGCGCGCTGCCGTCGCCGTCCTCCGACTCGTCCCGGGCCGCGATCAGCAGGCTGGCCAGGTCGTCGCCCGGGGTCTCCCGCTTGATCGCCACCAGCTCGCTGAGGATGGCGTAGGTCCGCTCGCCGGAGGCCACCGCCTGCTCGGGGGTGATGCTGGTGTCGAAGATCGCGTCCACGCACTCGCGCAGGCCCTGGCCCAGGTGCTCCGGCACCCCGAACAGCTCGCTGATCACCTGGATCGGCACCGGGTAGGCGTAGGCCTCCCGCAGGTCCACCGGCTGCCCGGCGGGGGCGGCGGCCAGCGCGTCCAGCAGCCCGGCGACGATCGCCTCGACCCGCGGGCGCAGCAGCTCGGTGCGGCGGGCGGTGAAGGCCCCGGCGACCAGGCGGCGCAGCCGGCGGTGGTCGGCGCCGTAGGCGGTGAACATGCTGGTCACGTTGACCCAGATGGCCAGCGGCCAGTCGGCGGGGAGCTCGCCGTTGGAGAAGGCCGGCCAGTGCTGCCTTGCGCTCTTGGAGACATGGGGATCGGCGAGCAGCTGCTTGACCAGCTGCTGGCTGCCTACCGACCACGCAACCACGCCGCCGGGGAGCTCCACCTTGGCCACCGGCCCGTCCTGGTGGACCCGTCGGGCCTCACCGTGGATGTCGGTGCCACTGGGGTCGAGGCGGTAGGGGCAGCGGTCCGGTTCCATGCGGGGCCTCCTGGGAGTAGGTCGGTAGCGGCCGGACGGTGCCCCGGGCCGGAGCCGGCCGGTCGGGCCGCCGGCAGTACGGCGATCGGGGTGGTCACGGTGGCCGGCGGGAAGCGCACCGGCAGGGCCGCCAGCGAGCGGTGGAACGGGCCGGGCCGCCAGGACAACCGGGCCGGATCGACGGCGAGTTCGACCTCCGGCAGGCGGTCCAGCAGCCGCTCGACGGCGACCGAGGCGATCAGCCGGGCGGGCCCCTGGGCCGGGCAGGCGTGCGGTCCGGCGCTCCAGGCCAGGTGGGCCCGGTTGCGGGTGCGCGGCGCGCCGGACAGCGCCGGATCGGTGTTGGCGGCGGCGAAGCTGACCACCACCGGCTCGCCCTCGGGCAGCCGCACGCCGGCCAGCTCCACGTCGCGGACCGGGAAGTGGACGGCGAAGTTGGCCATCGGCGGATCGGTCCAGAGCACCTCGTCCAGCGCGTCCTCCACCGGCAGGCTGCCGCCCGACAGGCTGCCCGCGAACCGGTCGTCGGAGAGCAGCAGCCGCAGGGTGTTGCTGATCAGGTTGTGCTGCGGCTCGGTGCCGCCGCCCATCAGCAGGATCACCTGGTGCAGCATCTCCTCGTCGGTCAGAGCTGACTGATGGCCCATCAGCCAGCTGGTGACGTCCTCGGCCGGCTCGGCCCGCTTGAGCGCCACCAGCTCCAGCACCGTGTCGGTCAGCTCCTGGTTGGACCGCTGGGCGTCCACGCCGTCGAAGATGCCGGACATGCCGCGCACCAGCCGGTCGCCGAACCTGGCCGGGGAGCCGAAGAGTTCGTTGAAGACCAGGAGCGGCAGCGGCCGGGCGTAGTCGCCGACCAGGTCGGCCTGGCCGAGCCCGGCGAAGGAGTCGATCAGCCCGTCGCAGGTCCGCTCCACGTGCACCCGCAGCGCGTTGAGGTCGACCCGGTCCAGCGAGTCGGCCACCGCGCCGCGCAGCCGGGTGTGCTGCTCGCCGTCGGTGTGCAGGCAGTTGGGGCGGTAGCCCATCATCGGCGCGGCCGGGTTGTCCGCCGCCACCCGGCCGTCGGCCAGGCTCCGCCAGCGCCGCGGGTCCTTGGCGAAGGTCTCCGGGGAGCGCAGGACCTCCAGGGCCGCGTGGTAGCCGATCACCAGCGCGGCGGGCACGCCCGGGTAGAGCTCGACCCGGGCCACCGGCCCCTCGGCGGCCCGCAGTCGGGCGTAGACCGCGGCCGGGTCCGCGGCGAACTCCGGTCCGTGCAGCGGGAATCCGCGGTGGTGGGCGGGGCAGCCGGGCGGTGGGGCGGGCTGGTTCACACGTGCTCCAGTGGGGCTTCTTGGCCGATCAGGTACTGGACGAGCGAGATCAGCGCCCGGGTGGCCGACTCCGGATCGCGGGCGTCGCAGCTGACCAGCGGGGTGGTGGGCAGCAGGTCCAGCGCCTCGCGCAGCTCCGCCTCGGCGAACTCCGGTGCGCCGTCGAACCGGTTGACGGCCACCGCGTACGGGAGGCCGTGCTCCTCCAGCAGGTCCATCACCGGGAAGGAGTGCTCCAGGCGCCGGGTGTCGGCGAGCACCAGGGCGCCGAGTGCCCCGAGCGCCATGTCCCGCCAGAGCGGGGTGAAGCGCTGCTGGCCGGGCGCGCCGAACAGGTAGAGCACCAGCGAGGGGTTGAGGGTGAGCCGGCCGAAGTCCATGGCCACCGTGGTGGTCCGCTTCTCCGGCACCCCGGTCAGGTCGTCCACCAGGGCGCCGGCCTCGGTCATCGGCTCCTCGGTGCGCAGCGGCTCGATCTCCGAGAGGGTGCCGACGAAGGTGGTCTTGCCGACCGCGAAGTGGCCGGTGACCAGCAGCTTGACCGCGGTCTGCACCTCCGCGCCGAGGTAACTGACCTCAGAGCCGGGCCCGGAGACCATCCAGTACCTCCTGGAGCAGCTGGGACGTGGGGAGTTGGGCACGCGGCACGGGTGCCCGGGTGAGCAGGTGGCCGCTGTCGACCAGGTCGCCGAGCAGCACCTTGCAGATGCTCACCGGCAGGTGCAGGTGGGCGGCGATCTCGGCCACCGAGAGGGCGCCGGCGCGGACCAGCAGCACCAGCCGCCGGTGTTCCGGGCCCAGGCACTGCAGCGGCCGGTCCGGAACACCGATCACCAGGGTCACCAGGTCGAAGGTGTTGCGGGAGGGTTCGGAGCGGCCGTTGGTCACCACGTACGGCCGGACCAGCCCCTGCGCCGGGCGCCGCGGGCTCACCGCACGGCCCCCGCGTCGTGGTCGCTCGGCGTCTGCCGGCGCGGTGTGCTCAGCTCCCGGCCCAGCCGGTCCACCAGCTTCTGCATCCGGTAGCTGACCGCCTCCATGTCCACCGACTCGCCGGCCGAGACCGCCAGGTAGGCGCCCGGCCCGGCGGCGACCAGGAAGACGTAGCCGCCGGCGAACTCGATCAGGGTCTGCCGCCACGGGCCGGGCTCGGCGCCGAGGAAGCCGGAGGTGCTGCGGCTGATCGACTGCACCCCGGCCAGCGCGGCGGCCTGCCGGTCGGCCTCGTCCCGGCTGATCCCGGCCGAGTGGGCGCGCAGCAGTCCGTCGGCGGAGAGCAGGATGGCGTGCCGGGCCTCGGGCACCAGCAGCACGTCATCGAGCATCCAGCCGAGGTCGGTGTTCGGGTGGCCGTTCATGGTGCTCTCTCCTAGCGGCGGGACGTGCTGACGGTCCGTCGGATCAGGGCGGGGCGCGGGCGGCTCAGCCCTGGTGGTGGTCGGTGTCGGGGTCGGCGGCGCGGCCGGCCCGGGTGCCGCGGGCGAAGGCGCCCAGCCGGCGGGCGGTCGCCTCGGCGTCCCTGGCCCACTCCTCCGGGGCGCTGGCGGCGTGGGCGGCCGGCTCGCCGGCGGGCTCGCGGCGGCGGCGCTTGGGCAGGCCGCCGGCGGTGCGGGCGGCGGGTGCGGGCGGTTCGGGGGAGTGGACGGGGGCGGGCGCAGGGGCCGGGGCGGAGCGCTGGGCCGGCTCCGGAGCGGGCTGCTGGGCCGGCAGCGGCGCCGGCTCGGCCACCTGGGTGAGCAGGCCGGTCGGCAGGAAGACCACGGCCCGCACCCCGCCGTACGGCGAGCGGGTGTCCACCGAGACGCTGAACCCGTAGCGGGCGGCCAGCACGCCGATCACCGCGAAGCCGAACTGCGGCGGGTCGCCGAGCCGGGTGACGTCCACCGAGCGCTGCCCGGTGAGCAGTTGCCCGGCCAGCTCGACCTCGCGCGGGTCCATGCCGACCCCGGCGTCGTCGATCACCACGCAGGCGCCGTGGTGGGCCGGCTGCAGGTTCACCTCGACCGTGGTGTTGGGCTGCGAGTGCCGGGCCGCGTTGTCCATCAGCTCGGCGACCGCGAGCACCACGGGCTCCACCGCCCGGCTGATCACCGCCAGCTCGAGCTGGGTGCGGATCTCCACGCGGCGGTAGTCGCGGATCCGGCCCTTGGCGCCGCGCACCACGTCGCTCAGCGAGGAGGCCGAGCGCTGCCGGCCCGGCCAGGAGCCGCAGAGCACGGCGATCGCCTGCGCCCGGCGGTTGAACTGCGAGTTGGTGTGGTCGATCTCCAGCAGGTCGCGCAGCACGGCCGGCTGGTCGTGCCGCTCCTGCATCTGCGAGATGGCGGCCTGCTGTTCGTTGGCCAGGCCCTGGAGCGCCCGCATGGTGCTCTTCAGGGCGGCCTTGGCGTTCTGGTCGGCCCGCGCCTCGGCCTGCTCGACCGCGCTGCCGAACTGCTCGGCCACCGACTGCAGGCTGCGCGCGTAGTCGCTGCCGGCCAGCAGCGGGTCCACGCCGATCTGCTGGGCCCGGACGGCGCCGGGGCTCAGCGAGGGCAGCCGGATCGCGGCCAGCCGGTGCGCCTCTTCGTCCCGGGCGCGGACGGCGGCCCGCAACCTGGTCAGCGAGGCGGCCTGGGACCGGGTGGTCCGCCACTGCCGGGCCAGCAGCACCAGGGCCACCAGCAGCACGCCGCCCAGGCACCAGGTCACGGCCTGGGGTATCTGTGACATCAAGTTCCTTGCACGGACGTTCGGTTCGCCGACCGGTGGAAACCGGTCCGGCACGAGGAGCTTCAGGCGCGCTCATCCAACCACATTGACGACGGGTTGTCAGAGAACCATCTCACTCTGTGATCTGATGATCCGTTCATCATTTGCCTGGCCGAAACCTTGCGCTCGGCGTGGGCTTGCCCAAGGCATTACCATCCCGACCATGACAGAGGCCGCCCAGGGACCCGCCCGCGCCGGCTCCGGGGAGGACGGACCCGGGGAGCCGGCCTTCGCCGACCACTACGTGGTCTGCGGTGCCAACTCCCTGGCCCACCGGCTGATCCTGGAGCTCACCGAGCACTACGACGTGCCGGTGGTCGCCCTGGTGCCGGACCGGACCAAGGACCACGCGCCGCGGATCGAGCAGTTGGCGCAGGTCGCCGCGGTGCTGGAGTTCCCGGGCGTCACCCAGGAGGCGCTGGCCGCGGCCGGCACCGCGACCGCCCGGGGCATCGCCCTGGTCGAGGGCGACGACCAGTCCAACATCCACGCCGCGCTGGCCGCGCAGGGGATGAACCCCGAGATCCGGATCGTGCTGCGGATGTTCAACCAGCGGCTCGGCGACCAGATCCAGTCACTGCTGCGCAACTGCGCGGCGCTCTCCGGCTCCGCCACCGCCGCCCCGGCCTTCGCCAACAGCGCGCTCAGCCGCCCCAACTCGGTGCGGGTCGGCGACCGCTACATCTACGTGGCGCTCGACCCCGACCAGCACGCCGGGAACCTCGGGGTGGCCGCCGACCGGATCGACCGGCTGGCCCTGGACCGGATCCGGCTGCTGCCCGACACCCCGTCGCCCGCCCGCCCGTTCATCGACCTGGCCTACCAGTTCGGCGACGGCGGCCCACTGGTGGTGCCGCGGCAGGGCGGGCCGTCCGCGCAGGAGGCGCCGGCCGAGGAGCCCGAGGGCGTCGCGGTGCTGCAGACCCTGCCCTCCGAGCCGCCGGTCAAGGTCCCGCTGCTCTCCCGGCTGCGCTACCGGTTCCTGGACACCCTGCGGTTCTTCACCAGCGCCCGGATCCGGCTGGTGCTGATCACCGCCTTCTGCGCGATCTTCGGCTCGGCCGTGGTGCTCTGGCACTTCAACCACAGCGTCGGCTGGACCGCCTACACGGCGGCGCTGGACGCGGCCGGCTCCGCGCAGCCGGACACGCCGAAGGACCAGGGCACCGGCGGGCTCTGGCAGCGGGTCGCCCAGGTGGTGATCACCTTCAGCGGGATCGCCCTGCTGCCGGTGCTCACCGCGATCGTGGTGGACGTGCTCGCCTCCGGGCGGCGCGGCCTGCCGCGCGGCCCGAGCGCCGGGCTGCGCGGGCACGTGATCGTGGTCGGCCTGGGCAACATCGGCACCCGGGTGGTCCAGCAGCTGCTGGAGCTGGGCGTGCCGGTGGCCGGTATCGAGCGCGACCCGCTGGCCCGAGGGGTGGCGGCGATGCGGCCGCTGGGCGTGCCGGTGGTGGTCGGCGAGGGCCTGCTGGCCGACCAGCTGCGCTCGGCCCGGGCCAAGTACGCCCGCGCGGTGGTCGCGGTGACCAACGACGACGCGGTCAACCTGGAGGCGGTGCTGGAGGCCCGGGTGCAGCAGGCCGACGTCCGCAGCGTGATACGGCTCTTCGACGACGACTTCGCCCACCACGTCTACGCCACGCTCGGCAACGTGGCCTCCCGCTCGGTCTCCTATCTCTCCGCGCCCGCCTTCGCGGCCGCGCTGATGGGCCGTGAGGTGCTGGGCACCCTCTCGGTCTTCCGGCACGTGCTGATGGTCGCCGAGCTGACGGCCGAGGAGGGCAGCCCGCTGGTCGGGACCAATCGCAACGACATCGAGTCCGGCGGCGGGGTGCGGGTGATCGCGGTCCGGCTGGGCCGGTCCTCGACCACCTACCAGTGGGGCTTCGCCGACCGCAGCCGCCGGTTCGTGCCGGGCGACCGGGTGGTGGTGGTCGCCACCCGCTCCGGCCTGGCCCGGCTGAACACCGCGGCCCCCGAGCCGCCGGCGCTGGAGCCGGCTCCTTAGGGAGCACCTACTCCCTGGTCAGCGCATCAGGTGGGCCCGGCGCCAGAGCGGGGCGGTGGAGCGGTCGATGATGCCGAGCTCGGTGAAGAACTCGACCGCCTTGCGGGACCAGTCCGCCTTGGCCGCCTGCCAGTGCGGATTGGCCTGGGCCGCCCGGTGCGCCTGCTGCGGGTCCAGCCCGACCAGGCCGTACACCCGCGGGTTGACGCACTCGCGCACCGCCTCGGCGGCCAGCACCGCCAGCACCCGGCGGAACAGCGCCTTGCGCGGGGCGCTCATCCGGGCCCAGCGGCGGGCCAGTTCGGGCTTGGCGTAGCCGATGTGCCGGGCCTCCTCGATCACGTGGATGCGGGCCACCGAGCGGGCCAGCGGCTGCAGCGACTCGTCGCGGATCATCTCGCGCTGCATCGCGTCGGTGAACTCCTCCACGAAGACCGCGCCGGCCAGGGTCAGCGCCGTGCCGCCGACGATCAGGTGGATCCGGCCGCGCCGCTGGGCCCGCCGGGACGGCCGGGCGGAGGGGTAGCCGGTGGCGGTGATGTAGCGGGCGAACATGGTGGAGTGCCGGCACTCGTCGGCCACCTCGGTGAGCGCGTACTGGGCGTGCCGGGTGGTCAGGTCCTCGTCGTAGACCAGCCGGATCAGGCCGGCCATCAGCAGCACCTCGAACCAGATGCCGGCCGAGGTGGTGCTGGCGAACTGGTTGGTGCTCAGCTGCGCCCGCCGGCGCTCCGTCAGGCCGTCCCAGAGCGGGGTGCCGTAGAGGGCGACCCGGTGCGGCGGCAGGGCGAAGTGGTCGGGGTCGATCGGGGCCGACCAGTCGATCTCGGTCAGCGGGTCGAAGGAGTGCTTGGCGGAGGCGCGCAGCAGTCGCTCGGCGGTCCGCTCGCGTTCGGCGGCGGGGTCGGCGGGGTCGACGGGCTCCGCGGCGGGGTCGGTCAGGGTGGTCACGGGGCGGCTCCGGTGGGGGAGGAGGGTGTGGCGCCGGTGGGGAAGCCGAGGGCGCGCAGCGAGAAGGCGATCAGCGCGGGCACCAGGTCGTCCGGCGCACGGCCGTCGGCCAGCGGTCCGACCAGCGCCTCGCCGACCCCGCCGACCAGCAGCGCCGCGGTCAGCTCCGGGTCCTGGCCGGGCAGTCGACCGGCCGCCACGCCCTCGGCCACGGCGGCCGCGATCACGTCCCGGAAGGCCCGGCGGAAGACCAGGCGCTCGGCCTCCACCTCCGGGTCCACCGGCTCGGCCAGCAGCGCGTAGGCCAGCCGGGGTGTGCCCAGCGCCCGGCCGGCGAAGGTGCCGATCACCGAGGCCACCTGGGCGTGCAGGTCGCCGCCGTAGGCCGCGGCCGCCCGCACGGCGGCCACCTCCCGGCTCACCACGCTGCGGAACAGCTCGGCGACCAGCTCGGCCTTGCTGGGAAAGGACCGATAGACGCTGCCGGTGGCGATCCCGGCCCGCTCGGCGACGGCGGCCACCGAGCAGGCGGCGTAGCCGCGTTCGGCCAGCAGTTCGGTCGCGGCGGCGAGCACGGCGGCGCGCTGGGCGTCGAGCCGGGCTTGGACGGCGGGGGTCTTCCGATAGGCCACGGCAAGAAGTGAAGCAGTGATTCAGTGCTTCATCAAGAGCCGGCGCACACGGAAAGGCCGGGGCCCGCGCGGGCCCCGGCCTGCCTGACCGCGCCTCAGCCCACCGGCTCCGCCAGCGAGAGCCCGAACCGGCCCTCCGGATCGGTCCACCAGTGCCGCAGCGCGAACCCGGCCGCCGCCAGCTCGGCCGCCACCCCGGACTGCCGGAACTTCGCCGAGATCTCGGTGCGCAGCTCCTCGCCCTCGGCGAAGTCCACCACCAGGTCGACCCCGGGGATCGCCACCCGCTGCGGCCGGGTGGCGCGCAGCCGCATCTCGATCCACTCCCGCTCGGTGTTCCAGAGGGCCACGTGCCGGAAGCCCTCCGGGTCGAAGCCCGCGTCCAGCTCCCGGTTCAGCACGTAGAGCAGGTTCTTGTCGAACTCGGCGGTGACGCCCGCCGCGTCGTCGTAGGCGGCGACCAGCACCCGCGGGTCCTTCACCAGGTCGGTGCCGAGCAGCAGCGCGTCCCCGGGCGCCAGTTCGGCCCGCAGCGCGGAGAGGAAGACGGCCCGCTCGGCCGGCGCCAGGTTGCCCAGGGTGCCGCCGAGGAAGGCGACCAGCCGGGGCGCCCGGACCTCGCCCGGCAGGCCCAGGCCGGCCGTGAAGTCGTTGAGCACGCCGTGCACCGTCAGCCCCGGGTAGTCCCGGGCCAGCCGCTGCCCGGCCTCGCGCAGCGCGCTCTCGCTGACGTCCACCGGCACGTAGGCCTCCAGGGTGCCGAGCGCGCCCAGCGCGTCCAGCAGCAGCCGGGTCTTCTCCGAGGAGCCGGAGCCCAGCTCGACCAGGGTCCGGGCCCGGGTGACGGCCGCGATCTCGTCGGCCCGGGCGGTCAGGATGGCCCGCTCGGCCCGGGTCGGGTAGTACTCGGGCAGCCGGGTGATGTCCTCGAACAGTTCGCTGCCCCGCTTGTCGTAGAACCACTTCGGCGGCAGCCACTTCTGCGCGGAGGTCAGCCCGCGCCGGACGTCCTCGCGCAGCGCCCGGGCGAAGTGGTCCGGCGGCAGCAGTCGGGTCAGCTCGAAGGTGCTCATCGGTGGTGGGATTCCTTTCGGCTCACGGCGGGGTCCAGTGGACGGACCGCCACCGCCTCGGGGGTGGCGAGCAGCACGGAGCGGTCGGGCACCGGGGTCCAGCCCGGTCCGTCGTCGCCCGGCTCGGAGGCGACCAGCACGGCCCGGCCCGGCTCCAGGCGGTGGAAGAGGGTGTCGCCCCAGGTGGTGGCGGCGATCACCCGGCCGTCGGTGACCAGCAGGTTGAGCCGGGCCTCGGTGTGCCCGGCCACCTCGGCCACGGTCTCGGCCAGCGCCTCCGCCACCGGTCGGCCGGCCCGCAGCCGGCGCCGCAGCAGGGCCCAGACCAGTGCCGAGTCGCAGCGCGCCTCCAGCGCCAGCAGCTCGGCGGGGTCGAGCAGCCCGGCCAGCGCGGAGAGTCCGGCCGGCCAGCCGGCCAGCGCGCCGTTGTGGCTGAACAGCCAGCCGTCACCGGTGTAGGGCGCGGCGGCGCTCTGCTCGGCGGCGGTGCCGGCGGTGGCCGAGCGGACCGCGGCCAGCAAGGCCCGGGTGCGGACCACCCGGGCCAGGTCGGAGAAGTTCTCGTCGGCCCAGATCGGCCCGGCCCGGCGGTAGCGGGCCGGCAGCGGATCGCCCTCGGCGTACCAGCCCAGGCCGAAGCCGTCCGCGTTGACCGTGCCGAACCGCTGCAGCCGGGGCGACCAGGACTGCCGGTGCAGCCCGTACGGTGGCTCCAGCAGCACCTCGGCCGGGCTCAACGGCGTTCCGAGGTAGGCCAGGTGACGGCACATCAGGCCTCCGCCGGCAGGTCGCGGGCGGTCCGGAAGCCGGCGAAGATCTGCCGCCGCACCGGGTAGTCCCAGTTGCGGAAGGTGCCCCGGCAGGCCACCGGCGCGACCGCGAAGCTGCCGCCGCGCAGCACCTTGTACTCGGCCGGCCGGCCCGGGGGCGCGAAGAACACCTCCGAGTACTCCCGGTACGGCCAGGCCCGGAAGCCCGGGTAGGGACCGAAGTCGCTGGCCGTCCACTCCCAGACGTCGCCGATCAACTGCCGTGCCCCGCACGGCGCAGCGCCCGCCGGGTAGCTGCCGACCGGGGCCGGCTGGAGGTGGCGCTGGCCCAGGTTGGCGTGCTCGGGGCCGGGCGGCCCGTCGCCCCAGGGGAAGCGGCGGGAGCGGCCGGTGGCCGGGTCGTGCCGGGCCGCCTTCTCCCACTCCGCCTCGGTGGGCAGCCGGCGCCCGGCCCACCGGGCGTAGGCCTCGGCCTCGTACCAGGTGACGTGCAGCACCGGCTCCTCGGGCGGCACCGGCTCGACCCGGCCGAACCGGCGCCGCAGCCACTGGCCGTCCTGCTCGAACCAGTGCAGCGGCGCGGTGAGGCCGGCCTCCTGCCGGTGCGCCCAGCCCTCGGTGCTCCAGCAGTCCGGCCGCCGGTAGCCGCCGTCGTCGATGAAGGCCTGGTAGGCGGCGTTGCTCACCGGGACGGTGTCGATGGCGAAGGCGGGCAGCTCCACCAGGTGGGCCGGGCGCTCGTTGTCCAGCGCCCAGGGCTCGGTGTCGGTGCCCATGGTGAACGGCCCGGCGGGCACCACGACTTCGGGCGGAAGTCGGTCGCCGGGCGCGGGGGCGGGCGCCGGCGCCGTCAACACGGCTCCGCCGGAACGGAGCTGATGGGTGATCAGCATGGTCTCGTCGTGCTGCTGTTCGTGCTGGGCGATCATGCCGAAGGCGAAGCCGGCCCGCAGCAGCGGCGGCCCGGACAGCTCCGCGCCGTCCAGCAGGTCCAGCACCCGGCCGCGCACCTCGGCCGTGTACCGGCGGGCCTCGGCGGGCGGCAGCAGCGGCAGCGCGGGCCGGTCGGCGCGCGGGTGCTGGAAGGCGTCGTAGAGCGGGTCGATCTCGGGGTGCATCGGGTCCTGGCCGCCCACGTTGCGCAGCAGCCAGAGCTCCTCCTGGTTGCCGATGTGCGCCAGGTCCCAGACCAGCGGGGACATCAGGCGGGAGTGCTGGGCGGTCAGGTCGGCGTCGTCCACCGCGTCGGTGAGCAGCGCGGTGCGGGCCCGGGCGGTGAGCAGCTGCTCGGCGATCGCCTCGCGCAGCGCCTCGTCGCCGAGCTCGCCGAGCTCGCCGAGGTCGCCGGGCCCGCCGTGTGCGTCGGGTCCGCCGGGTTCGGGGTTCAGCACGGTGCGTCCTCTCGGGCCGGGGGCGGCAGCAGGTCGTCGGCCGGACATCGGCCGCGGGCGGGGTAGCGCTCGGCGAAGTCGGAGAGGTCGGCGCGGATCGCGCTGTCCACCCCCGCCCTGGCCAGCGCCCCCTCGGCCGCGGCGAAGCAGCCCAGCGCGGCCCGGCGCAGCACCGGGTCGGCCATGCCGCGGGTGGCCGCCCTGGTCCAGGCGGGCCCGAGCGGGCCGGGCGCGGCCAGCGCCGCGCTCAGCGGCTCCAGCGCGGCCAGCGCGGCATCGGTGGCCCGCGGGTCGCCGAAGAGCGCGGCGGTCAGCGCGGCCGGCACGATCCAGCCGTCGCCCGGCTGGGCGTCGATCATCCGCAGCTCCAGGTAGCCGCGCGGGCGGACCGGCGGGAAGAGCGTGGTGGTGTGGTAGTCCAGGTCGGCCAGGGTGGGCCGGTCCGCCTCCGGGCGGCGCAGCCAGTCGCGGAAGGTCAGCCCGGCGGGCGCGTCCCAGGGCAGCCCGGCGGGCCGGCGCACGCAGAGCACCTGGGCGTCCAGCACGTAGCGGGCCCAGGCCGCGCACGGGTCGGCGCCGCTGGGCGCCCGGGTGCGGGTGCGGTCCATCCGGGACCATACGGCCTGCCGGGTGGACCGGTAGCCGGTCGGCCGCCCGTCCAGCAGCGGGGAGTTGGCGAAGGCGGCGACCAGCACCGGGCCGAGCCGGTGGGCCAGGTCCCAGCGCTGCCGGAAGCCGCCGCTGCCCGGGGTGTCGGTGCCGGCGTCCACGCAGACCTGGGCGGAGGCGGTGACGCACATCATGATCCGGCCCCACGGCCCGGCCCGGTCGAAGAAGCCGGCCATCGCCAGGTAGCGGGGCTGGCGCAGGGTCACCTGACGGACCCTCGGGTGCGGGTCGACGCCGTAGCCGGCCAGGCTCAGGCCCTGGTCGGCGAAGGCGGTGCGGAGGGCGGCGAGGTCCCGGCCGGTGGTGCGCACGCAGTCGGCCAGTCCGTCGGCGGCCGGGGAGCTGAGCTCGACCTGGCCGCCGGGCTCGCGGGTGATCCGGGAGCCGGCCGGGAGCACGGGGGGTTCCGGAGTGTTGTGCTCCGGACCTGCGGGGGGCGGGGCGAGGGCGGCCAGCGCCGCCGTGATCCGCCGGGGGTCGGGCGCCAGGCCCGGCCGCGCGGTGTCGTGGACGAGCCATTCCAGCTCGACCCCGACCTGTCCGGGCGGGCCGATCTTGAAACAGGTGGAGGCCACGTAGGCCTCGGCGGTGGACTCGGTCAGCGGGGTCACGGTCGGTGGTGCCTGGGCGGGGGAGCTGGGCGCGGAACTCGACGGTCGTGCGACGTTCAACTGCATCACGTCCTCTGCTGCAGCGGCGGTGACCAGACGGGTGCGGGGTGGGAACCTGCTCGCTCCCAGTCTGCGACCGGTCACGCGCGGTCGCCCGGGCGTCCGGTCGTATGAGGTGGATTCCCGCTGCCCGGCCCGGGCAACCGGGTGAGAACCGGACGGGAACCGGGTGGGAACCGAGGGGGAACGGGGCAGCCGGGGTGAGCGGGCTGACCGAGGGTGAGGCGGCTCACATCGAGGAGAAATCCGCCGGAGCGGAAATATGTGGGGACCCTCTCCCCGTTTGCCGTACAGTCGAAGGAAGTGGGGGAAGACTCCCCGGATCACCCGGGGCCCCTGAGGAGAGGAGTGCGGTCATGGACACGCTCGCTGCAACGACGCCCCTGCGTTCCGCCGCACCCGGTTCCACCCCGGCCGAGGGTGCCGAGAGCGCGGGTGCGCAGGTCTGCGCCGCCGCGCCCAGGCTGCGGGCCGATGCGATCCGCAACCGGGAGCGCATCCTCGCCGCCGCCGGGGAGCTGTTCGCCGACGAGGGCGCCGATGTGGCCCTGGACGAGATCGCCCGCCGGGCCGGCGTCGGCAACGCCACGCTCTACCGGAACTTCCCCGACCGCAACGCCCTGATCCACCAGGTCGCGCTCTCCATCATGGAGCGCATCCGGGACCGGGCCCGCGAGGCGGTCGCCTCCGAGGGCGATGCCTTCGCGGAGCTGTGCGCCTTCGTGCACGACGCCGCGGACCAGAAGATCGGTGCCCTGTGCACCATGCTGTCCGAGCACGTCACGCCCGAGTCCGAAGCCGAGTACTTCGCGATCAAGGGCGACACCGACGAGCTCACCGGCCTGCTGATGGCCCGGGCCCGGGAGGCCGGTACGCTCCGGCCCGACGTGGGGCCGGGCGACCTGTTCGTCGCGCTGGGGCGGCTCTCCCGCCCGATGCCCGGCGCCGACTGCGTGGCGCTGGACCACTCCGTCACCGTCCACCGCCACCTCCAACTCTTCCTGGACGGACTGCGGGCCCCCGCGCCCTCGGTCCTGCCCGGCCGCCCGATCCTGCTGGAAGAACTGCGGCGGCACCGCTGACCTCTCCCGGGAACCCCACGGCCCCCTCCAGGGGCCGGCCCGGACCTGGCACCAAGCACTACTGGGCGCATCCTGACCGCGCCTGATCGATTCGCACCAATTCCTGCCGTTAGGTGAGTACACCCATGTCAGAATCCGTCGTGCCCCAGGCCGACCCCAACCGCTGGAAGGCGCTCGCGTTCATCGGGCTCGCCCAGCTGATGGTGGTGCTCGACGCCACCATCGTGAACATCGCGCTGCCCTCCGCGCAGCACGACCTCGCCTTCTCCGACACCAACCGCTCGTGGGTGATCACCGCCTACGCGCTGGCCTTCGGCGGTCTGCTGCTGTTCGGCGGCCGGGTCTCCGACATGTGGGGCCGCCGGCGCACCTTCATCGTCGGCCTGGTCGGCTTCGCCGCCGCCTCCGCCATCGGCGGTCTGTCGCAGAACTTCACCATGCTGGTCTCCGCCCGTGCCCTCCAGGGCGTCTTCGGTGCCCTGCTCGCGCCCTCCGCGCTCTCGCTGCTCACCGTGAGCTTCACCGAGGCCAAGGAGCGCGCCAAGGCGTTCGGCATCTACGGCGCCATCGCCGGTGGTGGCGGTGCGCTCGGCCTGATCCTGGGCGGCGTGCTCACCGAGTACCTGAACTGGCGCTGGACCTTCTACATCAACGTGCCGTTCGCGATCGTCGCCGTGCTCGGCGCCGTCTACGTGATCCGTGAGCCGCTCGGCTCGCGCAACCGCAACCCGCTGGACATCCCCGGCGTGCTGCTGGTCTCCAGCGGCCTGGTCGCCCTGGTCTACGGCTTCACCAACGCCTCCGAGCAGAGCTGGGGCGCGAGCCGCACCGTCGCCCTGTTCGTCGCCGCCGCGGTGCTGCTGATCGCCTTCGTGATCGTCGAGAGCCGGGTCAGCTCCCCGCTGCTGCCGCTGCGCGTGGTGCTCGACCGCAACCGTGGCGGCTCCTACCTGGCGCTGGGCCTGGCCGTGATCGGCATGTTCGGCCTGTTCCTCTTCCTCACCTACTACATGCAGAAGGTGCTGGACTACAGCCCGGTCATGACCGGTGTCGCCTTCCTGCCGATGGTGGTCGGCATGATCACCGGCTCGACCCAGATCGGCGCCCGCCTGATGAACCGGGTCCCGGCCCGCTTCCTGATGGGCCCCGGCTTCCTGGTCGCCTCGGGCGGCATGGCGATCCTGAGCCAGATCAAGGTGGACTCCTCCTACTGGCTGATCCTGCCCGGCCTGGTCCTGATGGGCCTCGGCATGGGTACCGCGTTCATGCCGGCTATGAGCCTGGCGACCTTCCGGGTCCGCCCGACCGACGCCGGTGTGGCCTCCGCGATGGTCAACACCTCGCAGCAGGTCGGCGGCGCGATCGGCACCGCGGCGCTGAGCACCGTGGCGACCGCGGCGACCAAGTCCTTCCTCACCTCGCACGCGGCCCAGCTGCACTCGCCGCAGGCGCAGCTGACCCTGCTGCAGGCCCAGGTGCACGGCTTCTCGCACGCGATCTGGTGGTCCTTCGGCTTCCTGATCACGGCCGCGGTCATCGCCTTCGCCCTGCTGAACGGCGGCGGCCAGGCGAACCACGCCCCCGCGGGCGCGGACGGCGAGGTCGCCGACATCCCGGTGATGGCGCACTGACGCACTGAACGCACCATCGGCAGCACCGGCGCCGCCCTCCCCCGCCAGGGGAGGGCGGCGCCGGTGCGTCCGGCCTCCTCCGGATACGCACTGGACACCCGCGCACGCCGCATGATCGACTCGCGGCAACCCGAAGTCCCCTCGTACCGGAGGTCCGTATGGCGCCGAGCCCCGCCACCCCGCTCGACCGACTGCGCAGCGCCGTGGACCGCACGGCCGAGCTGGTGCGCGGCCGTGCGGCCACCGGGCTGAGCCACGACGATGCCGACGAGCAGCAGGGCACCATCGCCACCGACGGCGCGATCGGCTACGACCCGGTGCCGCTGCTCGCCGAACTGGACCGGCGCGGCGCGGTGGTGGTGGTGATCGGGCAGGTGGCCGGCATCCTGCACGGCTCCACCGAGCTGACCGGCGACCTCGACCTGCTCTGGGACGGCGACCCGGCCCGGGCCGGCGCGATGGCCGAGGCCTTCGCCGCCCTCGGCGCCCGGCTCTACGACGAGGACGGCACCGAAGTGCCGTGCACCGCCGACTCCTTCCATGCCCGCAAGCTGGACTTCCGGACCGAGCGGGCCTCCGGCGACCTCTGCACGCCCAAGCTGCCCTGGGGCCCGCTCGACGTCTCCGGCTTCACCGGCCGCGCGCTCACCACCCCGGGCGCGGACGGCACCCTGCTGCGCTACCTGCGCCGCGCCGACCTGATCGCGATGCGGCGCGCCGTCGGCCGGCCCAAGGACCTGCGCCGGGCCGAGGAACTGGAGCGGCTGGCGGCGACCGTGCCGACCGCCGTCGCCCCGCCCAAGCCGCGCCCCGGCGACCGGATCGCCGTGCTCTCGCCCGCGGCCGGCCTGCCCGCCGTCTTCCCGCACCCGTACGAGCTGGGCGTTCGCCGGCTGCGCGAGGAGTACGGCCTGGAGCCCGTCGAGTACCCGACCACCCGGCTGCTCGGCGCCACCCCCGAGCAGCGCGCCGCCGACCTGCACGCCGCCTTCGCCGACCCGACCGTCAAGGCGGTGATCGCCACCATCGGCGGCGAGGACCAGATCACCGTGCTGCCGCACCTGGACCGCGAGCTGATCCAGGCCAACCCCAAGCCCTTCTACGGCTACAGCGACAACACCAACCTGCTGCTCGCGCTGCGCAACCTGGGCATCGTCGGCTACCACGGCGCCACCGTGATGGTGGAGCTCGGCCGCGGCGGCCGGGTGCACCCGATGACCGACGCCTCGCTGCGGGCCGCGCTCTTCGGCGCGCCCGGGGAGCCGTTCGAGCTGTGCGAGACCGAGCGCAGCGGCGATCAGCCCTCGCCCTGGGAGGACCCGGAGTCGATGACCGCCGAGCCGGTCAGCGAGCCCTGCGGCGGCTGGCTCTGGCACGGGCCGGAGCGGGTGGTGGACGGGCCCGGCTGGGGCGGCAACCTGGAGATCCTGGCCTGGATGGCCATGGCCGACCGGGAGATCCGCCCGGTCGAGGAGTACGCCGGCGGGGTGCTGCTGCTGGAGACCTCCGAGGAGATGCCCAGCAGCGACGAGGTCTACCGGATCCTGCGCAACCTCGGCGAGCGCGGGCTGCTGCGGCAGTTCCCGGCGCTGCTGATGGGCCGGGCCAAGGCGTGGAACTTCCAGCGCCGCAACTCGCCCGCCGAGAAGCTGGCCTACCGCACCGCGCAGCGCGAGGCGGTGCAGCGGGCGCTCGCCGAGTACGCGCCGGACACCCTGGCCGTGTTCGACGTGGACTTCGGCCACACCGACCCGCATCTGACGCTGCCGATCGGCGGGCGGATCCGGGTGGACGGGGAGCAGCGGCGGATCACCGTCTGGTACTGAGCGGCTGACGCACGGTCAGCGCCGGCGGCCGACCACCGTGGCGAAGTCCGGGGCCAGGCGCAGCTCGGTGGCGTCCAGCGCCGGGTGCTCCAGCCAGTGCAGCCGCGCCTCGTCCGGCCGGCCCTCGTGCAGCGGGGGCCAGCCGGCGGCGGGCGTGAAGTCGTCGATCACCACCGTGCCGCCGAGCGCCAACAGCCGCTCCGGGTCGGCCGGTTCGTCGCCCTGCTTGCCCTGGCCGCCGCCGTCCAGCACCAGCAGGTCGTAGGGGCCGCCGTGCCGGTGCAGGACCGTCCAGTCGGCCCGGACCACCTCGACCTGCGGCAGCCCGGCGAAGAGCGCGGCGGCCACCGCCGCCCGCTCCTCGTCCCGCTCCACGCTCACCAGCCGCACTCCGGGCGGTGCGCCGCTGACCAGCCAGGCCAGCCCGACCCCGCAGCCGGTGCCGGTCTCGCCGATCCAGCGAACCGCGCCCTGCGCCAGGGTGTGCAGCAGCCGGCCCTGCTCCGGGCGGCAGGAGTGGGCGAAGCCGGCCGCCTCCGCGGCGGCCACGGCCTTCTGGACCAGCGGGGGCAGGTCGTCGGCCGCGAGGTGGGCGGCGGTTCCTCTGATGGACAACGGGACCTCACAGGGCTCGGGCGGATACGCTGACGCCCACTCAACACCAGCGGCGCGGTGGTTCGCTGGCATCTTCGGCCATGCCGCGGTCTTCCGTTGTTCATACAACCCTGGAATCATCCTCGCTGCTATACCCGCGAGTAACCGTGTGGGCTGTCGACCCCTCAGCCAACCTCCTGGAGGCACCGTGTCCCCGCTCTCCCGCCGCGCCCTGCTCGGCTCCGCCGTGGCCTCCGGCGCCGCCGCCGGCCTCGGCGCCCTGCCCGGTTCCGTGCAGCAGGCGCTGGCCGCGCCGGTCGCGCCCGGCACCCTGGACGATGTCGAGCACGTGGTGGTCCTGATGCAGGAGAACCGGTCCTTCGACCACTACTTCGGCACTCTGAACGGCGTGCGCGGCTACGGCGACACCTCGCGGGTGCGGTTCCCGAACGGCTCGGACGTGCTGAGCCAGCGGATGCTCGGCACGGTCGGCGGCACCACCCTGCTGCCCTGGCACCTGGACACCTCGACCAGCGACGCCCAGCGGATCTTCGACCTGGACCACTCCTGGAACGGCACCCACAGCGCCTGGGCCAACGGCCAGTGGAACAACTGGATCCCGGCCAAGACCTGGTACACCATGGGCTACTACCGCCGCCAGGACATCCCGTTCCAGTACGCCCTCGCCGACAACTTCACCGTCTGCGACCAGTACTTCTGCTCGGCGATGACCTCCACCGACCCGAACCGGCTCTACCTGTGGTCCGGCACCATCGACCCGGCCGGCACCCACGGCGGCCCGGCCACCGACAACAGCAGGACCGGCTTCACGTGGACCACCTACCCGGAGCGGCTGGAGGCCGCGGGCATCTCCTGGAAGGTCTACCAGCAGCAGGACAACTACGACGACAACGCGCTGGCCTGGTTCGCCTCCTTCCAGCAGGCGCCCACCACCTCGCCGCTCTACCGGAAGGGCATGGCCCGGTACGGGGCCGACGACTTCGCCAACGACGTGGCCGGCGGCAAGCTGCCGGCCGTGAGCTGGGTGGTCGCGCCGACCGCGCAGTCCGAGCACCCCAACTACCCGCCGGCCCAGGGTGCGGACTTCACCTCCTCGGTGGTGCTGGAGGCGCTGGCCGCCAACCCGGAGGTCTGGGCGAAGACCGTCGTCCTCCTCAACTACGACGAGAACGACGGCTTCTTCGACCACGTGGTGCCGCCGGTCGCGCCGGACGGCACGCCCGACGAGTTCGTCAACGGCGCGCCGATCGGCCTCGGCCCCCGGGTGCCGATGATCGTGATCTCCCCGTGGAGCCGCGGCGGCAAGGTCAACTCCGAGGTCTTCGACCACACGTCGGTGCTGCGGTTCCTGGAGAACTGGACCGGGGTGAAGGAGACCAACATCTCCGCCTGGCGGCGCACCGTCTGCGGCGACCTGATGTCCGCCTTCGACTTCACCACCAGCAACCGGACCTTCCCGGCGCTGCCCGACACCAAGCAGCTGCTGGCCGACCTCGCCCAGCAGGACAAGCTGCTGCTGCCGCCGATCTTCCCGCCGCTGATCCAGCACGCCCCGCAGGTCGAGTCCGGCGACCGCCCGGCGCTGCCGACCGGCTACCGGTTCGGCTCCTCCTCGCGGACCGACACCGCCACCGGGCAGCTCTGGATCACCATCGACAACCTGGGCACCCTGGGCGCGGGCCTGTCGATGTACACCGTGAACCACCGCCAGTTCGGCGCCTGGCGCTACACCCTGCCGGTCGGCGGCAGCGTCAGCGACTTCTTCAGCGCGCTCGGCGTCAGCGGCGGCCCCTACGACATCGACGCGCACGGCCCCGACGGCTTCCTGCGCGGCTTCAAGGGCGACGTCCGCACCTGGACCGACCCGGCCAAGGCCCACCCCGAGGTCGCGGCGGTCGAGTCCCCGGCGGGCGTTCAGCTCAGCCTCAGCAACCGGGGCGGCCGGGCCGCGGTCTTCACCGTAGGCGCCAACTCGGCCTTCGGGGCCGCGGGTTCGGCCGTGCAGACGGTCACCGTCGCGGCCGGCGGGAGCGCGCAGCTGCAGCTGGCGCCCACCTCTGCCGGGCGGTACGACTACACGGTGACCGCCGACACCGGCGACGGCTTCGAGCGCCGCTTCGCCGGGCGGCTGCAGCCCTAGCGAGCCTTCCGGTAGTGGGCGAGGTAGCCGAGCATCTCGGCGTCCAGTCGGTCGGCTGCCTCGCCCCCGCTGCTGTGCAGCTGGTGCCAGATGCGGTTCTCCAGCCAGCAGCGGTAGGCGAATTGCTCGAAGGTGGGCGCGCACCAGACGATGGCGGCCCGCTGGGCGTCGGCGTCATCGAGGTCGCTCTCCGGCTCCTCGTCCGGGTCTGCCGAGTCGCGCGCCTGGTACTCGTACTCGTAGTCCAGGTAGGAGCAGACCACGAAGGACTCGCCGGAGGGCCGCAGGTACAGGTACCAGAGCAGGCAGTCCTGCTGGTCCCGGTAGAACCGGACCAGGAAGGCGCCCGGCTCCACCGGGCTGGGCAGCGGGTCCGAGAGGCTGCTCCAGCAGGCCGTCACCGACACCTCGTCCAGCACGCCGGCGCAGGCGGCCGCCTGGTGGAAGGTGATGAAGTCGGCCGGCAGCTCGATCCCCTCGGCGGCCAGCTGCTTGCCCAACTCCGCTATCCGCACGGCGTCTTCGGAGAGATCGGGGCCCGGCCTGCGGTCGCCGAGCCAGTCGAAGGCGCCGGAGAAGCGGCTCCCGTCGAGCGGCGGGAGGGAGGCGTACGGGTAGCCCAGGTAGGTGTGTCCGCTGGGCCGGTAGTCGCCCAAGTCCGTTGCGTACCAGATGGGTTCGAAGTCGATGCTCATGGGTGGGGGGCCTCCGCGTTCGGGGCGTGCGGTGTGGTCGAGCTGAAGCATCCCACCGCGGGCCGACAGTCACGCCCCCGAGGCGTCGAGCAGTTGGTGAAGCCGGGCAACGGAGTGCGCCGGGTTGGCGGCGGCCGGTTCGGCGAGCTCGGGGTGGAGTAGCAGCTCTTCGAGCAGGGCGGGCGGGAGGAGTGGATTGGCCGCCGCAGCGTGGCGCACGGTGTCCGCGGTGTCGGTGAGTTGGGGGATCGGCGGGCTCGGGAGGGTGGGGTCGGCGGCGGCCAGGGTGCGGACCTGCGGGTCGGGGTGGTCCAGCAGGTGGTGTAGGCCGGTGCGGGGGAGGCGGGGGAGGGTGAGCAGGTGGGCGCGGCGGCTCGGGCTGGAGAGGAAGGCGTCGAGGAGGAGGGTGGGTGGTGCCTTCGGGTGGTTGTAGGCGAGCAGGTCGCGGACGTCCTGGTCCGGGTCGATGGCGAGGCGGTGCACCAGCTGTTCGGGCAGCAGGGGGCAGGTGGCGGCGGTCCGGCGCAGGGCGGCGTGCGGGGAGTCGGCGCAGGCCGCGTACCAGGCGGTCTCGGGTTCGCGGTACAGCTCGCCGACCGGGCCGATCTGCTCGGCGCTGCCGCCGAGCACGCGGTTGACGGCGAGGCACTGGGGCCAGGTGTGGGGTGCCGTGCCGTGCAGTTCGGCACGGGTGCGGACGGCGGGGTCGGGGTCGGCGATCAGCGCCGTCAGCTGACTGACCGTCAGATCTCCGCGGTCAGCCATGCGTTCGCGGATCTCCGGGTCCGGATCCCGGACCAGGCGGGCGACCACCGGCTCCGGTATCCGCCGGTTGCGGGCCAGCGCGTCCAGGTCGCGGCGCTCCGCGAGACAGCGCTCGGCGAGTGTGAGCGATACGGCGTAGTGGGTGAGTACGGTGTACCGGCTGCGCTCGGAGAGCTGCGGCAGGCTCGCCGGGTCGACCGGCTGCTGCTCGCGGCGGGCGGCCTCGCGCACCGCGGGGTCGGAGTCGGCGAGCAGCGCGCTGCGCTGGGCAGGGGTCAGCCAGAACCAGAAGACGGTCGAGTCGCGCCGCAGCCGGGCGTCCGGGTGCTCGGGCATCCGGCGCCGGAAGGAGTGCGGGATCTGCCCGGAGAACGCCAACTCGTGCCGGATCTCGTTCGCGGAGAGCAGGCCCGGCCGGTCCTCGGCCGTCAGCAGCGCGTCGAGGACCTCATCGGGCAGCGGCCGGGCCAGTTGGGGCCTGGGGTGCGGGCCGCTCGCCAGGGAGGCGCGGACCATCCCGTCCGGGTCCTCGGCCAGGCGGCCGCGCTGTGCCGGGTCGACGTGCGGGTTGCGGGCGAAGGCGAGGCGGGCGACCGGGTCCGGGTGGGCGAGCACCGCCTCGGCCACCTCTGCGGGCAGCGTGCGCTGCCCGCAGAGGATCGGCAGGACCGCGACCGCCGCCGGTGCGGCGAGCAGTCGCAGCAGCACCCCGGCCGGGGCCGCCGGGTTGGCGGCGACGCCGCGCAGCCAGGCCTCGGCGGTGGGTGCGGGGGTGGTCGGCATGAGGACGATCATCGCAGCCGTCGGCCGGCCCTTCAACGGGTTCAGCTCTTGCGCTCGTCCAGGCCGGCGCGGCGGCGGGCGGTCCGGCCGAGGGCGGAGCTGTCGAGCGCGGCCTCGCCATGGGCGATGTTGTCGAGGAAGGCGTCGCGGAGCAGGCTGGCCAGGGGCAGCGGGACGGCGTTGGCGGCGCCGCTCGCCAGCGCCAGGCTGACGTCCTTGAGGGCCAACTCCACCCGGAAGCCGGCCGGTTCGTAGCGCTCGGCGGCGATCGCACCGCCGTAGCCCGCGTACACCGGCCCGGGGAAGAGGGTGCCCGTCACCACCTCCAGCAGGTCGGCCGCCGCCAGGCCGCCGGACTCGCCCAGCGCGGCCGCCTCGGCGAAGGCCTCCACCGCCGAGAAGAGCATGAAGTTGATGCTGATCTTGCACAGGTTGGCCTGCTGCGGCTCGGTGCCCAGCCGGTAGGTGTGGCGGCCGACGGCGGCGAAGACCGGCGCGACCCGGTCCAGCAGCTCCTCCGGTCCGCCCGCCAGGATGGCGAGGTTCCCGGCCGCCGCCGCGTCCGGCCGGCCCAGCACGGGTGCGGCGACGTACCCGAGGCCGTGCCGCCGGTGCAGCTCGGTCGCGCGGACGGCGAGCTCGGTGGAGATGGTGGCCATGTTGACGTGCACCCCGGCGGTCGCGCCCGCCAGCAGCTCCTCGTCGAGCAGCAGGGCCTCCACCGCCGCGTCGTTGGCGAGCATCGAGACCACGACCTCGTTGGCCGTGAACACCTCGGCGACGCTCCCGGCGGCCACCGCGCCCTGCGCCACCAGTTGCTCGACCGGCTCCGGCGAGCGGTTCCAGACCTGCACCCGGTGCCCCGCCGCGAGCAGCTGCCCCGCCATCGCCCGTCCCATCGCGCCAAGGCCGACGAATCCGACGTTCATGCTCGACTCCTCTGGAGGTGATGGTCGATCAGGGAAACCCGTTCGTCCCCGGGTTGATCCTAGGCCGGGCGGCCGGGCGGCCCGTGGAGGCGTCTCGGCGGGCGGGCCGCGGAAATGGTGTGGACCATTGACAGGACGCGGACGGCACCGCACGCTGTGCGGTGCCCGGGGACCCACCTGCCGCTCAGGAGGCATCCATGCGCGCGTTCCCCGTACGACTCCGACCGTTCAGCGCCCTGCTCGGCGCGGCCGGACTGCTGCTGGCCGCGCTCACCGCACCCGCGGTGGCCGCGGCCCCGGCCGCGTCGACCCCCGTCCAGGTGTACGGCGCCTGGCACTGCTCCAACGACGCCTGCCTCTGGGGCAGCGTGCGGGACATGGCCGACTTCGACCACCAGAACCACTGGCTGATCGACCGCGGCGACGGGCGCCCCTCGGTCAACCTGGTGGTGCTCAGCTTCGTCAACCCGCTGCGGCTGCTGAACGGCACCAACGACGCGGGTGATGCCAACGGCGTGCCGGTCGGGATGACCCCGGCGATCGTCAACTACTTCACCGGCCACGGGATCCGGGTGATGCTCTCGATCGGCGGCATCACCTACGCCGGGGACTGGGACACGGCACTCGGCCAGAACCCCACCCTGCTCGGGCAGAAGGCGGCCGCGCTGGCGAGCAGCCTGGGAGTGGGCATCGAGATCGACTACGAGAACGCCTCCAGCCCGAACCTGACGGGCCTCCAGGCCTTCGTCTCGGCCTACCGCGCCGCCCACCCGTACGATGCGACGGGTGCCGACCCGACCGCCCGGTTCACCATCGACGTCGCGGCCGGCGACCGCTGGCTCACCGGCATCGACCAGTACGCCACCGCCAACTGGCTGACCACGAGCGCCCCGGTGCTGGACTACGCGAACGCGATGGTGCCCAGCAAGCAGCCCTCCGCCGCCACCGCGGAGAGCAACTGGCAGGAGCACCTGACCGGCAAGCCGACCTACAGCCCCCCGATCCCGCCGCTCGCCCCCGCCAAGTTCACCGGCGGCCTCTACATCGCCGAGGGTTCGTCGGTCCGGCCCGAATGCACCAACTTCTCCTCCTCGGTGCAGAATTCCAGCAGCTCGTGGCTCCAGTCGGCCGCCCCGGCGGGCGCGGGCAGCACACCCGGGATGCTGGGCTACATGTTCTGGGCCGCCGAGCAGCCGTCCAGCCGGGGCGTCACCACGGACCCGCCGAACAGCTGCGAGGGCGGCGTGGGCGCCGGCGCGACGGCACTCTCGGTGCCGGTGCCGATGCCCGCGCTACGGCAGGGCTAGCGTGGAAAGGATGGGCTCCCAGGCCGCCGCACCCAGGCGGGCGTTGGCCTCGTCCGTGCCGCCGTACAGGTAGACGGGGGAGGGCGGGGCGGGCGTCTCGCCCGGGAAGCGCACCCGGTGGCCCGCGTCCGCGCGGGCCACCAGCCGCACCGGCAGGCCGGCTGCCCGGCGGCGGGCGGCCAACTGCTCGGCGTAGCGCAGCGATCCCCACATCTCGTCATCGCCGCCGGCGATCAGCAGCAGGTCGGCGCTCATCCGCTCGACGGGGATGGCGGCGGTGGCGAGCCGGTCGGCGAAGGTGCGCTCGCTCAAGTCGTAGGAGCTGCGCACCGCCACCGGGCCCTCGCCGTGATCGGCCTCGAACCAGGTGTCGTCGAGCGGGACGAAGGGCAGCGGCTGCCCCTGCCAAGTCCACCCCGAGCGGTAGGGCCGCTGCCGCCCGTCGAGGCCCGGACCGAGGTTGCACCAGGTGAGGGCCGTCGGCGAGACCGCCACCACGGCGTCCACCCGTGGCTCGTGGACGGCGGTGAGCAGAGCCGCCTCGGCGCCCTTGGACCAGCCGAGGATGCTGATCCGTCGCGCGCCACGGGAGTCGAGCAGGTCGACGGCTGCGACGAAGGTCTCCAGCGGTACCTCGCAGATGCCGGCCGGTTGGCCGGGGCCGCCGAACCAGCGGATGGCGAGGGTGAGGAACCCCTGCTCGGCGAGGAGTTCGGTCCGCTGCCGGTCGATGCGGCCGCTGGAGCCGCTGAGCACGATGACGGCCGCACCGTTGGGTGTGTGCGGTTCGAGGAGGACAGCCTCCCAGGGGGAGGACAGCTCATGTGCGGTGCCGGGCATGATCGCGCCTCTCGGGATGGGGAGTTCCGCTGCCGGGAGTCTATCCGTGTGCGGACGGGCCGGCCCGAGGGGGAGTGGTGGGGGGGCCGGGCGCGGCGGGGCCGGGGGCGCCCCCCGCCGCCCCCGGGGCCGCCGGTGGGGGGGGGGGGGGGGGGGGGGGGGGGGCCGCCCCCGGGGGGGGGGGGCCCCCCCCCCCCCCACCGCGGCAGCCCGGGATCAGCAGTTGCTCGGCGGGAGCGTCGAGGTGTCGACGATCTTCACGGTGCTGCCGGCGTTGTCGGTGCCGTCCAGGGCGTGGACGGTGCTCTGGCCCGGGGTGCTCCAGGCGACCCGGTTCCTGTCGAAGGACCAGGTGCCGGTGACCCTCTTGGTGACGGTCGCGGTCTCCAGCCATCCGTACTGTCCTGGTTGGAGATTGAGGTAGGAGGAGTACTGGATCGCTTCCGACCTGAGGAAGCTGTGCGAGTAGGAGGCCGTGACCGAGGATGTGACCTGGAGGGTGATGGTGGACTGGGGACCGGTGCCCACGACCCCCCCGAGAGTGAGGGATCCGCCGACGGTGTTCTCCCACCCGGTGGTGTCGGTGACGCTGGCGAACGGAGTCTGCGGCACGTTGCTGGCGTTGTAGTACAGCGTGCCCTTGAGGCAGCTGCGGCCTTCGAAGTAGGCCGTCGGCAGGCTCTTGTCGACGCTGAAGCTGCAGGTACTGCTGTCCTTGGCGCAGAGGGTGAGGCCGTACTGGGCGGCGAGCTGGCTCATGCCGGTCATGACGCCGGCGGACGTGCCCGGCTTCCAGACGTTGTAACCCCCGTAAGCCTTGGCGGAGTCGCCCATCTCGACGGTGTCCATGCCGGTGGTGGGATCGGGGTCGGAGGCCACCAGGCCTTCGTTGCCGCTCAGTTGTTTCATCTGGTACGTCCCCGGTGTGCCGCCGGGTTCGACGTACCACTGCTGGCCGACGTCCTGGCTGTTGCAGGCCACCAGGTTGGTGCGCCAGGCCGCCTGTCCGACGTCGAAGGCCGTGTCGAGGCAGAGCTTGCTCAGCGCCCGGTTCCGCAGCTGGAAGAGACCGCTTCCGCTGCTGTCCCGGACCATCGTCCACTGCTGGGCGGCGGTGCCGCTCTGGGCGGGGGCCGAGTCGACCCACGGGCTCGCGTCGGTGGTGTTCTCGGGGGCCAGGGCGGTGCCGTAGCCGGAGTTGAGGATGCTCAGGCAGACCGGAGTGCCATTGCCCCGGCAGGGGTCGTAGCCGTAGCCGAGGTTGTCCCAGTCGGTCCAGTCGTCGGTGGGTGGCGAGGGCGCGTTCGGCTCGTTCTGTGCGCGGTGCCCCAGGGTGTTGTCGCTCTGCAGGTCGAAGAACTCCAGGCGCCCGTCCTGGTTGGCGACCGCGCTCGGGTCGCCGCCCCCGGGGCCCAGGTTGGTCCGCACGCTCCATGAGGTGGTGCTGCTGGGCTGGGTCTGCTTGGTGTGCCAGATGTTGCCGTCGGACAGGTAGGCGAAGACCTCCAGCCGTCCGTCGGCGTTGGTCGCCACCGTCGGGGCGCCGACCATGGCACCGAACGGGGTTCCGCCGCCGGCCAGTTCACTCCAGCCCGTCCATCCCGTCTGGTCGCTCGTCTGGGTGTTGTACCAGACGTTGCGGTCCAGGCCGGTGCCGAAGACCTGCAGCCGGCCGTCCTTGTTGGAGGCCACGGCCGGGTCGCTCTCGAAGCTCCCGACCATGGGCGTCCAGGGACCCCAGGACTCCTTGCTGTTCGCGCTGGTCTCGGTAATGCTCCAGAGCTCGGTGTCGCTGCCGCGGACGAACACCTCCAACTGGCCTTTGGCGTTCTGCGCGACCGCCGGGCGGCCGACCAGGGTCACGCCGGGACCGGGGAAGCCCGTGGTGGTCCAAGGGTCCCAATTCTCGCCCTGCACGCTGCCGGGCACCGTCTGGGCGACGGTCCACAGGCCGCCGGCCGCGACGCCGAAGACCTGGAGGCTCCCGTCCACGTTCGCCCCGACCGCGATGTCGCTGTCGAGGTGCCCCGGCTGGGGCTGGGTCCAGGTCGTTCCCCAGGTGCCGTCGCCGGCCTGGGCCTGCGAGGTGAGGACGCCGTTCTTGAGGAGGAAGACCTCGAGGCGGCCGTCCGAGTTGGTCGCCACCACCGGGTCGGTGTCCGTGGCGCCGCCCAGCGAGCTCCAGTCGCTCCAGTTGGTGCCGGGCTGCTGCTGGCTGGCGTGCCAGACGGCACCGTCGTCGGGCGAGCGGACGAACGCCTCCAGATCGCCGTTCCGGTCCATCCCGACCAGTCGCGCGGGGGGCGGTTGTTGGGGGGAGGCCACCGAGGAGGCGTCGGCCCAGGCGGCCGGGGCCCGGGGAACGGCGAGGGTGGCCAGGAGTATGCCGAGCAAGGGGATGAGCACGCGCGAGCGGACGTGTGGTCGTCGTGCCATTTCGGCTCCCATCCGGGAACGGTGGAAGTGGAGGCTCTGGTCGGAACGCCCCAGTCAGATCACACTGCGTGAGCTGATGTGCACAGTATGCGGGGGTCCGGTGCCGGGCGCGGACGCATGGCGGAAGCTGGCCTGAATCTGCCCTTCCGGGTGGGGAGTTGATGCGCGGACAAGGCCCGGGGGCGGGCCGGGGCGGGGCGGGGCGTCGGCCGGCGGTGTGGCGTCCCCGCCATCTGGCTGGTGGGCTCGGCGGGTATCGCCCTGCACCGGGGGCGCCGGCCGCTGTGGTCGGCGCTCTCCCTCGGCGGGCTGGCCGGGCTCTACCTGGTCGACTACTGGAACGCCGTCGCCTGAGCCGCGGCTCGGTGCGGCCCCCGGCTGCGGCCGGACGCGGGTCGGCCGGCGAAGGGGGCTCAGTCGATGCAGAACTCGTTACCCTCGATGTCCTGCATCGGGATGCAGGAGTCGGTGCCGTCGTAGAGCGTCTGCACGTGCACCGCGCCGAGCGGCAGCAGGCGCGCGCACTCCGCCTCCAGCACGGCCAGGCGCTCCTTGCCCACCAGGCCGGTGCCGACCCGGACATCGAGGTGCACCCGGTTCTTGGCGGCCTTCCCCTCGGGTACGCGCTGGAAGTACAGCCGCGGGCCCTCGCCGGTCGGATCCACGCAGGCGAACCAGGAGTCCCGTTCCTCGGGCGGCTGCGCGGCCTTGTACTCGTCCCAGCTGGCGAACTCCCCGGGCGGCGGCGGTACGACGTACCCCAGCACCTCGCACCAGAAGCGGGCCAGGCGCTCGGGTTCGGCACAGTCGAAGGTGACTTGGAACTTCTTGATCGCTGACATCGGTGCACGATAGCAGGGGTGCGGGCGTTCGTCCTGGTATGTGGATGGGTTCTTGGCGGACCCGTGGGACTCCATCAGTAGGGCCGGCGGCTACTGCGGGCTGAGGTGGAGCCGCAGGAGGTGTGGGCCGTCGGGGAGGGTGAAGGTGATCGTCACGACGGGCTCGTGGGCGAGGCGTTCGAGCATGTAGGCGGCGGAGCGGGGGCGGTTGAGGATCAGTCCGAACGCGTCCCGGTGGGCCGCGTCGAGGGGGAGCAGCTTCATCGACTCCCAGGTTGCGGTGAGCGCGGTGGTGAGGGAGGGGAAGCGGGCCGGGCAGGTGATCCCGGTGAGTTCCACGATCACCGGGCCGCTGGTGTAGGGGCCGCTGCTCACAGCGTGCTCGGGGCGCAGACACACCAGACGCGCTTGCCGATGCCCTCGCGCGGGCCCCGGCCCCAGTCCTCGCAGAGCTTGTGTACGAGCTGGAGGCCGTGGCCCGATTCGCCGTTGGACAGGATTCCGGGCTTGGGCGGCGAGGCGGAGGCGTCATCCACCGAGATGGTCAGGCGTTCGCCGTCGGATTCGAGGGTGAGTTTGATGAGGTGGTCGCGGGTGGTGCCGTGCAGGAGGGCATTGGTGACGAGCTCGCTGGTCAGCAACTGGGCGGTCTCGGTGTAGCGGTGGCCGTCGGGGAGCTTGGCGAGGAAGTCGCGGAGCTGTCGCCTGGCCAGGCTCGGCGAGCGTCGGCTCTTGGGGAGCCAGTACTGCTCCTGGAGGGTGGGCTCGGGCGACTGGTCGGGGGTTTCAGGCCTGGCAAAGCTCCCTTGGAGAGATGCAGTTGGATGTCCGGCGGCCTGAGGGCATGGGAATGCCCGGTGACGGGCCGTCATGCTCACGATCCGTGTGGAGGTCTCCACGGCGAGTAGCATGCTCCCGTCTCGTGATCGTCTGTAAGTGCAGATTTGCTGCACTTCCGGAAATCGCTAGGCGGTTCGATCGCTCGGGAGGGGGTGGCAGACCGTGTATCCACGCAAGCGACCAGGGAGGGTGACGGGTGGACAGTCCAACCGTGCTGCGTCGTAGTCTCGGTTCGGAGCTGCGGGAGTTGCGAAATCGGGCGGGACTCACTGGTAAGGACGTTGCTGAAGCGCTCGATTGGTCACCCAGCAAGGTCAGCCGCATCGAGAGCGGCGAAGTGGGCTTGCGCGAGCGGGATGTGCGGCCGCTGTTGGCACTCTACGGGGTGACGGGCGCAGAGGACATCAAGCAGTTGACATCGCTCGCTCGGAAGAGTCGCCAGCCCGGCTGGTGGCAGAGTTATGGCGATGCACTGCCAGATTGGTTCAAGGCGTATGTGGGGCTGGAAGCTGATGCGGCTACGATTCGGACTTACCAGTCGGAGATCGTCCCAGGGCTGCTGCAGACCGAGGAGTATGCTCGCGCGATCGTCCGAGCCTCGGTGCCGCTGAGGTACGAGGAGGAAGGTGAAGGGGAGCGCCGTATCGCGTTGCGGATGCAGCGTCAGGAGATCCTTTCCCGTCCTAACCCGCTGACGCTCTGGGCGATCATTAACGAAGCTGTCCTGCGGCGGCCAGTGGGTTCCGCTGAGGTCATGCGCTTGCAGCTTGACCGCCTCGCGGAGTTGGCCGATGAGCGCTCGAACATCACCATCCAGGTGCTGCCGTTCAGTGCTGGTGCGCACGAGGCCATGGGTAGGCCTTTACTCTGCTCTCGTTCAGGGATATCCCGGGGAACATTGCCTATTCCGAGGCGCCGACAAGCAGCGTCTATACGGAGAAGCCCGCAGACACCGAGTATCACCAGAACGTTTTTGAGCGGCTGATGGCTTCCGCGATGCAGCCTGAGAAATCGATTCTCTGGTTGCGCGAGGTTGCAAAGGAGTACGGGAAGTGACCATGAATCTGACGGCTACGGTGTGGCGCAAGTCGTCGTTCAGTGACGGGAACGGCGAGTGTGTCGAGGTTGCCATTGCCGTGCCTGGCGCCGTCCCCGTCCGCGACAGCAAGGACCCGCACGGCCCCGCACTGGTCTTCGCCCCCGGCGCCTGGAACGCGTTCCTGGCGAAGGTGCACGCTGGGGGCGTGCGCGGTGAAGCGTGAGCCCTATGACATGTAAATGACCCCGGCCCGCAGGCCGGGGTCATTGCACTTGCAGCGGCGTCAGTCCTGGTGGCCGCTCACCCGTGCCTGCCCGCGGCGCAGCAACAGGTACAGCTCGCACCCGAGGCAGTACCCGAAGGCCGAGTTCAGGAACGCAGCGGCCAGAGCGCAGCCAGTCGCGGCGAGGCCGAGCCAGGTGAGGCCGGCCAGATAACCGACCGTGCCGAGCAGGCCGAAGACCAGGCCGACCGCTTGCGCGAACTGCGGGGCGCGGGCGTCCTCCAGCTCCTGGGGTGGGCCGAGGCGGGGGCGGACCAAGCGCCGGTACAGCCACCCGTAAGGCGAACGGCCGAGGTCGGAGGCGCCTAGGGCGAAGACCAGCGTCTGCGCGGCGAGTAGCCAGCCGCTGCCGGTGACCAGCACGACGGCGAGGACGAGAGTGGTCAGGGACGCGGCGAAGCGCGGCCCGCGAGGGTCGATCTGCACGGGTGGACTCCGGGAAGGCGGTACGGCAGGGCGCTGGGCAGTGCCTCAGCGACAGCGCGTGGCGGACGCCCGGCAGAGGTCGATGACCCTGCGGCGCGTCAGCTCGGTGCCTGCGATGTCCACGCCGCGATGGTAGCTCCGCGGCTCACGGCGGCCAAGGCACATCCGAGGGCTGGACGCGTGCCGCACACTGGAGCGCATGACCGGACTCATAGTGTGCGCGCTGGTGCTCGCGCTGGCGACCGTCGCCGGCCTGACCAGGAAGCGGCGTGACGGACGGCTCCGCCCGGACGACTCGGCCGACGCGGCGGTGCTCACGGCCGCCGACCTGGGCAACGGGGCGGAACTGGGAGCGCGCGCGACCTTCGTGCAGTTCTCCACCGAGTTCTGCCAGCCCTGCCGTGCGACCCGCCGGCTCCTCTCCGAGGTCGCCGCGCAGCAGCCCGGCGTGATCCACCTGGAAATCGACGCCGAGCAGCGGCTGGACCTGGTCCGGCGGTTCCAGGTCCTGCGCACGCCCACCGTGCTCGTCCTCGACACCGACGGTCGCGTGGTCCAGCGCGCCAGCGGCCCGCCCCGGAAGGCCGACGTGCTGGCAGCGCTGGGGCAGACCGGCTGACCACTGTCAGTCGGCGAGGATCACGACCTCCAGGCGCCTCGGGCCGTGCACGCCCTCGACCCGCTCCAACTCGATGTCGCTGGTCGCCGACGGGCCCGAGATCCAGGTCTGCGGGCGCCGCGGGTCGAGGAGCGGCAGCGCCTGCGGGACGGAGGCGACGACCTGGTCGGCCCGGATCACGCAGATGTGGTGGTCCGGGACCAGGGTGAGCCGCCGGCGGCCCTGGTCCGGGCCGGCGTCCAGCACGATCGTGCCCGTCTCCGCGATGGCCAGGGCGCAGCCGGTCAGGGTGGTGTCGACCTGCTCAAGCCGCTCGGGGGTCAACTCCTCGCTGTCGTGCAGGATTTCGATTGCGGCTTCGGCGAGGTCGATGGTCCAGGCGGCCGGCAGTCCGGTCGGGACGGCGACCTTCCGCGCTCCCCGGGCCGTCAGCAACTCGGCGATCACCTTCGGCAGTTCGACTGACGTGGCCCGGTGCACCACCGCCCGGTAGTCCGCCAGATGCTCGGCCAGCAGATCGCGCAGCGCCGCCGGCTCCGACTCCACGTGCGCTGACCGGTATCCCCGTGCGGGCTCGGGCGCCACCGGGTGGTCGGCCAGTGCAGCGCGGATCCTCGCCAGGACCTGCTCGCGCGATCCCGTCGTCATCGGTTCTCTCCCTTGCTCCACCAGGCCCGGAACGACTGCTCCGGCAGGGCCGGCAGGTCCCGGCTGTCCGTCCACGCCTTCGCGGCCCCCGGGATCGGTACCCGGCGCGGCTGCACTCCACGGGCAAGTCCCGTTCCCCGCAGCGCCATCGAGTACGCCGCCGGGTGGTCCAGCAGCCAGCTCGCCGACTTCATCGCCACCCGCTCCAACCGGTGCCCCGCGCCGCCCTTCTCCGCGACCTTCTCGCGCAGGTGGACCAGCACCTCCGGGATGTCGATCGCCACCGGGCAGACCTCGTAGCACGCGCCGCAGAGCGAGGACGCATAGGGCAGCGATGCATCCACCTCGCTCTGCAGGCCCCGCAGTTGGGGCGAGAGGATCGCCCCGATCGGCCCCGGGTACGGCGACCCGTAGGCATGTCCGCCCGCCCGCTCGTACACCGGGCAGACGTTCAGGCAGGCCGAGCAGCGGATGCAGCGCAGCGCCTGGCGCCCCACCTGGTCGGCGAGGGTGTCGGTGCGGCCGTTGTCGAGCAGGACCAGGTGGAAGGCTGACGGACCGTCACCATCGGTCGTGCCCGACCAGGTGGAGGTGTACGGGTTCATCCGCTCCGCGGTCGAGGAGCGCGGCAGCAGCTGGAGGAAGACCTCCAGATCCCGCCAGGTGGGGACCACCTTCTCGATCCCCACCACCGAGATCAGGGTCTCCGGCAGGGTCAGGCACATCCGCCCGTTGCCCTCGGACTCCACCACCACCAGCGTTCCGGTCTCCGCCACCAGGAAGTTGGCGCCCGAGACCGCCACCTTGGCCCGGAGGAACTTCTCCCGCAGGTGCAGCCGGGCCGCCTCCGCCAGCTCGGCCGGGGTGTCGGTCAGGCCGTCCGGTGCCGGGCGGCCCCAATCCGCCATGTTCTGGGCGAAGATGTCGCGGATCTCGGCGCGGTTGCGGTGGATCGCCGGGACCAGGATGTGCGAGGGCAGGTCGTCGCCCAACTGCACGATCAGCTCGGCCAGGTCCGTCTCGTAGGCGGTGATGCCCTCGGCCGCCAGGGCCTCGTTGAGCTCGATCTCCTGGGTGGCCATCGACTTGACCTTGACCACCTCGCGCTCGCCGGTCGCCTTGACCAGCTCCGCCACGATGCGGTTCGCCTCCGCCGCGTCGGCGGCCCAGTGCACCGTGCCGCCGGCGGCCGTGACCGCCGCCTCGGCCTGGAGCAGGTAGCGGTCCAGCTCGGCGAGCGTGCGGTCCTTGATCTCCTTGCCGGCCAGCCGGAGTTCGGCCCAGTCGTCCAGCTCGGTGACGGCCTTGGCGCGCTTGTCGCGGATGGTGTGGGTGGCGTGGGTGAGGTTGGCCCGCAGCCTGCGGTCCTGGGTGGAGACGGCGGCGGCCTTCGGGAAGGCAGGCATGCCGACGAAGGTGCGGCTCATGCGGGCACCGCCAACTCCTCGGTCGCGGCCAGGATCTCGGCGATGTGCAGCGCGCGCATCGGCTCGTCCTGGCGGTGCAGCAGGCCGCCCAGGTGCATCAGGCAGGAGTTGTCGGCGCCGCACAGCACCTCGGCGCCGGTGGAGCGGGCGTTGCGCACCTTGTCCTGCCCCATCGCGGTGGAGACCGCCGCGTTCTTCACCGCGAAGGTGCCGCCGAACCCGCAGCACTCATCGGCGCCCGGCAGTTCCACGAGCTCCAACCCCTTCACCGCCTGCAGCAGCCGGCGCGGCCGGTCGCCCAGGCCGAGCATCCGCAGCCCGTGGCAGGACGGGTGGTAGGTCACGGTGTGCGGGAAGGAGGCGCCGACGTCCGTCACGCCCAGCACGTCCACCAGGAACTCGGTCAGCTCGTACACCTTGGGGACCACCTCGCCGGCGGCGCGCTCCAGCGCCGTGCCGCGCCCCTCCGCACGTGCCTTGGCGCCGATCCGGGGGTAGTTGTCCCGCACCATCGCCGCGCAGGAGCCGGAAGGGGTGACCATGTGGTCGTAGTCGGCGAACACCCGGGCCATCCGGCGGACCAGCGGCTCGGTCTCACGCCGGTAGCCGGTGTTGTACTGCGGCTGCCCGCAGCAGGTCTGGCCGATCGGGAAGTCCACCTCGACGCCGAGGCGCTCCAGCACGGTGACCACGGCGCGGCCGGTGTCCGGATAGAGGGCGTCGTTGACGCAGGTCAGGAAGAGTGCGACACGCATGGGAGTCCTCGGGTCGGCCATTCTTTGGTCAGACCATACACCTCGGAGGGCGGGGAGGGGAGGGTGGCGGGAGGGTCGGCTGGGTGGGGGTGCACGCTGGGTGGCTGGTGAGAGCCGGGCCCCGGGGCGCCCGGACGATGTGTTCCTTCGGGTATGCGGCGTCACCGGCTCCTCGCGCGGCGAGGCGGCGGGCAGTGGGTCGCGGGGCCGAGGGGGCGCGGCAGGGCTCGGTGGCCAGGCCGCCGGTGGCGGGGCGTCAGTCTTCGTCGTCCGCGGCGAGGGCGGGGAGGGCCACCTCGTGGTGGAAGCGGTGGATGTGGGCCTCCATCAGTTCCCCTGCCGCCTCGGCGTCCCCGGCCGTGATGGCCGTGTGGATCGCGTGGTGCTCGGCGCGCAGGGTCGCGGCGGCGGCCGGCCAGTCGGTGATGCGGTGGAAGGCGGTGAGCAGCGGGTGGCGGACGGCGTTGCGGACCGCGATGGTCAGGTCGGCCATCAGGCGGTTGCCGCCGGCCTCGGCGATCGCCACATGGAAGGCGGTGTCGCAGTCGTTGAACTGCTCGCGGGTCAGTGCCGGGTCGTCCATCCGGGCCAACAGCTCGCCGAGCGCGGTCAGTTGATCGGTGGCCCGGCCGGCGGCGGCGCGCTCGGCGGCCAGTCGGGCGCTGGAGCGCTCCAGGGCGGCGCGGGTGTCCACCACGTCGGGCAGCGGGAAGTTGGCCAGCGCGAGGTGGAAGCGGAGCAGCTGGGTCAGGCCGGCGGTCGGCAGGGCGGCGATCACGCTGCCCGAGTCCGGGCCGGTGCCGACCTTCGCCCGCACCACGCCCTGCGCCTCCAGCACCCGCAGCGCCTCGCGGATCGCGGCCCGGCTGACGCCGAGCAGCTCCACCAGCTCGCGCTCGGGGGGCAGGCGGTCGCCGACCCGGAGCTTGCCGGCCAGGATCTGCTCCTCGATCCGGTCCAGCACCAACTCGAAGGTGCGCGAGCGGGGTACCGGTTCCCAGCCTGTCGGCTCCGCCATGAGGCCCTTCCGCTCCACTCCGCTCGCGCCCGCCCGGAGCGGTCTGCCCGTGGCCCGACCGGCCCCGATGGTTATCCCGATCATAGGTCACGCACTCGCCGCGACCCCGGGGCCGACGGGGGCGGGGCGGCGGCGCCGGGTGGTCGCTATCCTCCGTCCTGGCGAGCGGCCGGAGATGGGCGGGACAGGGGGGTGGGCCGGCGATGGGTCTGATCGCGGGACTCTGGGCGGCTGGGGAGATGCCCGGGCGGGACGGGCTGTACCGGGCGGACGACACCGGCTTCGAACTGGACGTCGAAGGCCCGGGCGCGTACCACCCGGACGCCGGGCAGCCGATCCCGTTCCGGATCGGCGCGCCGCTGGACGTGGCGCGGGCGGTGCGGGAGGACGGCGCCGACGAGGTGGACACGTACTTCGAGAGCCCGTTGCCCGACGGGTCGGGGTGGCTGACGGGCGGGGGTGGCGGGATGGGGAACATCGGGTTCCTGGCCCGGCTCGACGGCGACCGCTCGGTGCGGTGGATCGCGTCGATGACCTACTCGAACCCGTTCGTCGGGGTGCGTCATGAAGGGGACCTGGCCGTGTTCCTGAACGACTGGGGGAATCGGCTGGTGCTGGACCTCGCCGATCCCGTGCTCCGCTGAGGCCAGGGTCCGGCCCGGCAGCCGGCGAGTTGGTGATTCGGTGAGTCGGTGGGTTGCGGTGCCGGGACGGTCGGGATGCCGGGGAGTGGCCGGGCGGGACCCTGGGGTGTTGTCAGGCCTTCAGCGGAGCGGGCTTGCGGGCGAGCAGCAGGGCCTGCGGGACGGACTCCGTGCCGTCGGCGGCCGGGGCGCGGACCAGGCGGGTGTGGACCGGCAGGCCGGCCGCGGCGAGGGCGTCGATCATGGTCTCGGCGGTCCGGGGATGGAAGTCGAGATTGACCGGGCGGCCGAACAACTCCTCGCGGCGGTGCGGCTGTTCGCGGACCTGGAAGGCGGTCAGCAGCTCGCCGCCGGGGATCAGCACGCGGTGGAACTCGGCCAGCGCTCGCGGGAGTTGGTCGTCCGGCAGGTGGATGAGCGAGTACCAGGCGAGGATTCCGCCGACGCTGTTGTCCGGGAGGTGGAGATCGGTGATCGACCCGACCTCGAAGTGCAGGCCGGGGTGCGCCTGGCGGGCCTGGGCGATCATCTGGGGCGAGAGGTCGATACCGAAGGCGTCCAGGCCGAGCTCGCTCAGCAGGCGGGTGAGGCGGCCGGGGCCGCAGCCGAGGTCGGCGACCGGGCCGAGGTCGGCGGCGCGGGTCAGGTCGGTGAAGACGGTGAGCATCGCGCGGTCGAGCGGCTTGATGTCGGGTATGTCGGCGAACCGGGCGGTGTAGTCGGCGGCGATGGCGTCGTAGGAGTCGCGGGTGTTGGCCAGGAAGTCGGGCTCGGCGGCGGTCATGCGGCGGTGCTCCCTTCTGTGGTGGTGGCTGTGGCTGTGGCTGCCGTCGTGGCGGTGGCTGCGGCGGTGCCGGTGGTGGCGCTGGAGGCGGCGGGGATCACGGCGAGGGCGTCCACCTCGACCAGGAACTCGGGGCGGATGAGCCCGGCCACCACGACGGCGCTGCTGGCCGGCGGGCGCTCGGTGTCGATCACGGCATCGCGGGCCGCGCGCACGGCGGGGAGCTGGTCGCGGTCGGTGACGTAGAAGGTCAGCTTGATCACGTCGGCGAAGCCGGCGCCGGCGGCGGCGAGGGCCCGGCGCAGGTTCTCGAAGACCTGGCGCGCCTGGGCTTCGGGGTCCTCCGGGCCGACCAGGGCGCCGTGCTCGTCGAGCGCGACCTGGCCGCTGACGGCGATGGTGCGACCGGTTCCCCAGGCCACGTGGCTGTAGCCATTGCCGGGTGTCAGGCCTTCGGGTGCTACCAGGTGCACGTTCTCGAACATAAGTGATCCCCTGTTCATTAATGCCCACCATTAAGTAATGCTCGTTATTACTCGCCGTTAACGGTCACTCGCGACCGAGAAGTCGGGCGAGATCACCGTAGGCGACTCGCTCGGCCGACCGCACGGGGTGCAGCGGGTGCAGTGGGCGCAGCGCCAGATGCGACGGCCTGATGCTCGACATTAATAATGGGCAGTATTAACGTTGGTGCCATGGCACGCAGCACAGGACGAAGCGACACCCGCGAGAAGCTGCTCCACGCGGCGGAGCAGCTTTTCGCGACCCAGGGCGTCGACGGTGCCCAGACCCGGGACATCGTCAAGCTCGCCGGACAGGCCAACCCCTCCGCGGTGCAGTACCACTTCGGGTCCCGGGCCGGCCTGCTGGAGGAGATCATGCGGACCCGGCAGGACCGGGTCGAGCAGGCACTAGCTCCCCGGGTGCCCGAACTGATCGGGATGAACCTGCCCGAGCTGATGACCGCCCTGATCGAGGCCGAGGCCACCGAACTGCGCACCGAGCACGGCCGCGCGGCGCTGCGGATCTCCGCCCAGGTCAGCCACCGCAGCGGCATCCGCACCCGGACCCCGCATCCCACCCTCGCGGGCGGCGGCTACTGGAACCTCTTCGACCGCGTCAGCGAGTGGCTCGCCGCCCCGCCGGGCGTCCCCGGCCTGCCGGAGCCGGCCCGGCTGGAGCGGATCGACCTGGTGCTCACCCTGATCGGCGCCGCCCTGGCCGACCGGGCCCGGCAGTACACCGACGGCGAGCAGCCGCTCACCGACGAACCGTTCTTCCTCGCCGACCTGGCGGGGATGGCGGCGGCCCTGCTCCAGGCGCCGCCGCCGGCGCGCTGAACAAGCGCGGCCGCCTGAACGAACGGCACAGCGGCCCAGCTCGACAACTGAGCACCCCGACGGCTCGACAACCCGGCCAGACCTGAACAGAGGAGTCGGGCGACCCCCGACTCGCGCAGGGAACAGTGATCCCCATGAGCAACCCCACCGCCCCCGACGCCACCGCCCCCGAAAGCATCAGTCCCGAGACCATCACCCCCTCCCTCACCGGAAAGACCGTCATCATCACCGGCGGCGCCCGGGGTCTCGGCGCCGAGGCGGCCCGGCTGGCCGTCGCCGCCGGTGCGAACGTCGTCCTGACCGACCTCCTGGTCGAGGAGGGCGAGGCGACCGCCGCCGGACTCGGGGCGTCGGCGCGGTTCGTCCGGCACGACGTCACCTCGGTCGAGGACTGGCAGGCGGTGGCCGACTTCGCGCTCGCCGAGTTCGGGTCGATCGACGGACTGGTGAACAACGCGGGCATCGCCAGCGGCACCTTCCTCGCCGACGAGAGCGTGGAGTTCTTCCGCAAGGTGGTGGACGTCAACCTGACCGGCGTGTTCATCGGCATGAAGACGGTGATCCCCGCGATGCGCACGGCCGGTGGCGGCTCGATCGTCAACATCTCCTCGGCCGCCGGCCTGATGGGCCTGGCGCTCACCGCCGGCTACGGCGCGTCCAAGTGGGGCGTGCGCGGGCTGAGCAAGATCGGCGCGGTGGAGCTGGGCACCGACCGGATCCGGGTCAACTCGGTGCACCCGGGCATGACCTACACCCCGATGACCGCCGCGACCGGCATCGCGCGCGGCGAGGGCAACTACCCCAACACCCCGATGGGCCGCGTCGGCGAGGCGCCCGAGATCGCCTCCGCCGTGCTCTTCCTGCTCTCCGACCAGTCCTCCTACATCACCGGCGCGGAGCTGGCGGTGGACGGCGGCTGGACCACCGGGCCGACGGTGAAGTACGTCATGGGCCAGTGAGTTGCGCGGCGGCGGGAACCTGACACGGTGCGGGTACGGGGGAGAGGCCCCGCACCCGCACGATAACGATCCCGTCCGGCGTGTAACGCGGACGGTTCCCGCGGCGTAAGAGAAGTGACATGGAACCGGGGGAAGGGCGGGCAGGTGGGGGAGGAGGCCGGGGACTTCCTGGAGTTCGCACACGCACGCAGCGGTCACCTGTTCCGCACCGCCTGCCTGCTGAGCGGTGACTGGCACCTGGCCGAGGACCTGGTCCAGGAGACGCTGGCCAAGCTCTACCGCTCCTGGCACCGGATCGACCAGCAGGTCGGCTCGCCGGCCGCCTTCGCGCAGACCGTGCTCTTCCGCACCTTCCTCTCCCACCGCCGCCGGCTCAGCACCCGCGAACGCCCGGTCGACGCGCTGCCGGAGACGCCCCAGCCGCAGGAGGAGCCCGAGCTGCGGATCACCCTGCTCCAGGGGCTCGCCCAACTCACGCCCAAGGACCGGGCGGTGCTGGTACTGCGCTACTGGGAGGACCGCTCGGTGGAGGAGACGGCCCAGGTGCTTCGGGTCTCCCCGGGCACGGCGCGGGTGCGCAGCCTGCGGGCGCTGGAGAGGCTGCGGGCCGTGCTCGGCGAGGAGTTGCAGGACTTGGGGGTGCGGACGCGGTGACGGTGGACCGGATGACGGGCAGCCAGGACGCGGTGCCCCCGCACCTCGCGCACACCGCGCGGCTGCTGCCGGACGCGCTGGAGGAGGCGGCCGGATGCTTCCCCACGCACCGCCCGGACCTGGTGGCCCGGGCGGTGACGCGCGGCCGACGGCAGCGCCGGGTCCGCCAGGCGCAACTGAGCGGGGTGGCGGCGCTGCTGCTGGTGGGCGCGGGGCTGCTGACGGTACCGGGGGCGGCGGACGGAGGCGGGGCGGTGAGACCGGCACCGGCCGCACCGCCCCAGGTGACGCCGGAACCGCCGTTGCCCACGCCTTCGCCCACGCCGGCGCCGTCCACGAACCAGGCGGACTTCGTCCCGACGCAGCAGGCGCTCGCGCAACTGCTGCCCGAGCGCGGAACGGTGAGCGGGCTGGAAGGCTTCGGCGGTGTCAGAGCCGATCACACGCCGGTCACGAACAACCCCGGGTTCACCGTCGGCGGCACGCTGGACTTCACCGACGCGCGGGGCACGACACACGTGGTCTTCGGCGTGCTGGACCAGCACCCCGAGCCCGCCCTGCACAACTGCAAGAACTGGCCCGCCGCGAACTGCCGGACGCTGGCGGACGGCACCGTCGTCCAGGAGGACCTGGCCCCGCCGGACGGTACGGCGCTGTACCACTGGGTGGTGGTGGCGTTCCATCCGGACGGCCGTGAGGTGCGCCTCCTGGAGAGCGCGCCGGACGCCACGCACCCGCTGGTGCTCAGTCCGGACGAGGCGCGTGCTGTGGTGTTGAACCCGGAGTGGGGGAAGTGATGGACGATCAGGGGGGACGAGAAATGCCCGAAGAGGCCGAGAAGTCGCAAGGCTGGCTGTGGTCGGACGACCCCCAGCCGGCGCCGCTCGACGACGAACTCACCAACGAACTCACCGACGAACCTGACGACCGACCCGACGACGAGTTCGACGGCGAGTTCGACGACACCCCCGAGGACGCGGAAGACCCCGACCCCGCCCGCCGAAGCGGCCGCCGGGCGCTGCTGATCGGCAGCGCGGTGGTGTTCACGGTGCTGCTGGCCGTCGGCGGCATCGCCGTCTACAACCTCGGCTCGGCCGTGTTCGGCGGGCCGCCTGCCCACGACCACACGACCGCCACCACCCCGACCGCCCCGCCCGACGCCGCCCAGGCGACGGCCGCGGCGCAGGCGTTCCTGACCGCCTGGGCGGGCGGCGACGCGACGGCGGCCGGCGCACTGACCGACAACCCCTACACCGCGGCCACCCGGCTGGCCGACTTCAAACAGAAGCTGGCCTTCAGCTCGCTGGCGCTGACCGTCGGCAGCGCGGTGGTGGCACCCCGGCAGGCCGCCCCCGAGACCGTGGTGAAGTTCAAGGCCACCGTCGCCTTTCCGGCGGCCGGCGCGAACCAGGCACCGTGGACGTACGACGGGTCGCTGACGGTCCGTCAGTCCGGCGGCGGCGGAAAGCCGGTGGTGCACTGGGACTCCACGGTGATCAACCCGGCGCTGACCGGGGGCAGGTCGATCGCGCTGCGCGCCGTCTCGCCGTCGGCCGCCGTGCCGGTGGACCGCAAGGGGCGGTCGCTGGCCGGCTTCCCGTCGCTCCCACCGCTGCTGGCGGCACTGCACCCGGCCGACGACTCCTCGCCGGGCACCGGCGACGGTCAGCAGCAGAGCGGGAACGGCAGCGCCGTGGTGCTCACGGAGAACCCCGGCGGGCACGCCCAGCAGCTCTACGTCATCTCCCAGCCGTCGGCCGCGCCGCAGCAGCGGCTGACCCTGGACGCCGATGTGCAGCGGGCGGCCGAGGCGGCGGTGGCGGCGCAGTCGGCGAGCGGCAAGCCGGCCGGGCTGGTCGCCATCGAGCCGAGCACCGGCGACATCCTGGCGGTGGCCAACGCCCCGGCCGGCGGGTTCAACCAGGCGTTCCTGGCCAAGGTCGCCCCCGGCTCGACGCTGAAGGTGGTCACGGCGGCCGCGCTGCTGGAGGCCGGCGACAGCCCGGACACGCCGGTGCCCTGCCCGGACACCGCCAACTCGCCGCGGCTGTGGCACAACGACGAGGACGGGTCCCACCCCGACTACACGCTGGCGGACGACTTCGCCCACTCCTGCAACACCGCCTTCATCCGGGAGAGCCAGTCGAAGCTGGCTCCGGGGACCTTGCCGGCGGTCGCGCTGCAGCAGTTCGGCCTCGGGCTGACCTGGTCGACGGCGCCCGGGGTGGAGAACTTCGACGCGGTCGTGCCCGCCCCGCAGAGCTCGGACGACGCGGCGGCGGAGGCGATCGGGCAGTACACCGTCGTGGCCAACCCGCTGGCGATGGCCTCGGTGGCGGCGACGGTGCAGAGCGGGACGTTCCGGCAGCCGATCCTGCTGCCCGGCCAGCCGCAGGTGACCACGGCGAAGCCGCTGCCCGCCGCGGTCGCCGCCCAGTTGCGGACGATGATGGCGAGGGCCGCGGCCTCGGGCACGGCCCAGCAGGCGATGGCGGGCCTGAGCGGCCAGGTCGGCGCGAAGACGGGCACGGCGGACGTGGACGGCGCGGCGGCGCCCAACAGCTGGTTCATCGGCTACCGCGGCGACCTCGCCGTCGCCGCGGAGGTGGAGGGCGGCGGCCACGGCGCGGGCGCGGCCGGTGCGGCGGTGGCGTCGGTGCTGGCGGTGGGGAACGGCTGAGCGGCCGCGGGCGGGAGGCGGCGCCGGGATACCGTGGTGGGCATGGTCCAGCCCTCACCCCTGACCGCCGCCCTCGACGAGCTGCGCACGGTGCTCGGCCCGGGCGCCGTGCTGGACGGCGACGATCCGGTCGCCGGCTTCGTCCAGGACGAGCGCGGGATCCTGACGGCCCGTCCGGCCGCCGTCCTCCGCCCGCGCTCGACCGCGGAGGTGGCCACCGCCGTCGCCCTCTGCGCCCGCCACCGGGTGCCGGTGGTGCCGTTCGCCGGCGGGACGGGGCTGGTCGGCGGCGCGGTGCCGCTGGGGGAGCGCGAGCAGGTGGTGCTCAGCGTCCGCGGGCTGGACCGGATCCGCAGCGTCGACCCGGCCGACTTCTCGCTCACGGCAGAGGCGGGCTGTGTCCTGGCGGACGTTCAGCACGCCGCCGAACAGGCAGGGCTGTCCTTCCCGCTGCGGCTGGCCTCCGAGGGCAGCGCCCGGCTCGGCGGCGCGGTGGCGACCAACGCCGGCGGCAGCAACGTGCTGCGCTACGGCATGACCAGGGAGCTGGTACTCGGTCTCGAAGCGGTGCTGCCGGACGGCCGGATCTGGCACGGGCTGCGCCGCCTGCGCAAGGACAACACCGGCTACGACCTCAAGCAGCTGCTGATCGGATCCGAGGGCACGCTGGGCGTGGTCACCGCGGCGACGGTGCGGCTCTTCCCGCGGCCGCGCCACCGGGCCGTCGCCCTGCTCGCCCTGCCGGGCATGGACGGGCTCGGCGCCCTCCTCGCCCTGGCCCGTGAATCGCTGGCGGACCGGCTCACGGCGCTGGAGCTGTTCGGCGCCACCGGACTCGCACTGCTCACCCGGCACGTGCCGGGCGCCCGCGACCCGTTCGACCGCCCGCACCCGCGCTACCTCCTCCTGGAGGCCGAGGCCACCGACGCCGAGACGCACGCCTTCCTCGCCGAGGCGCTGGACCGCGGCCTGGCCGCCGACGCCCTGCCGGCCCTCGACCCCGCGCAGGCCCGCACCTTCTGGGCGCTGCGCGAGGCACTGCCGGAGGCCGAGAAGCGCGCGGGCGGAGCGGTGAAGCACGACGTCAGCGTGCCGCTGGGCGCGGTCGGCGAGTTCATGGCCACGGCCGAACGGGAGCTGGCCGCGGCCTTCCCGGGAGTGCGGGTGAACGCCTTCGGCCACGTGGGGGACGGCAACGTCCACCTCAACGTGCTGCTCCCGCCGGAGCGGGCGGCCGAGGCATCGGCACTGGTCTACCGCCTGGTCGCGGAGCGCGGCGGCTCGATCAGCGCGGAGCACGGCATCGGCGTGCTCAAGCGCGAGGCCCTCGCCGCCCACCGGGATCCGCTGGAACTGGAACTGCTGCGCACGGTGAAGGCGGCACTGGATCCGCTGGGGATCATGAACCCCGGGAAGCTGGTCGGATGAACGCCGGGGCCCCGTCGGGCCGGCTCCGGGGAACCGGCCCGACGGGGCCTCAAGACCGTCCTGTCAGGCGTCAGTTGATGGCGAAGTCGTCACCGTAGACGTTGCCCTGGCCGTACCAGCCGTGCAGGTACACCGTGACGGTGCCGGAGGCGCCGGTGGTGAACGGGACGGTCAGCTGGGTCCAGGTGGTGCCGTTGGCCCAGCTGGAGGCGGTGGCGCCGCCGCTGACGCCGGCGTAGGCGTAGGGGCCGTTGACCCAGGCGGTCAGGGTGTAGGAGTGGTTCGGCTGCAGGGTGACCGTCTGGTCGCACTCACCGGTGGTGCCGGCGGTGGGGACGACCTGCAGGGCGTGGCTGCCGGAGTGGACCGGGGTGGAGACCACGGCGCCGCCGGTCTGGCAGGTCCAGGGGCTCAGGCTGCCCGTCTCGAAGCCGCCGTTGGCCAGGGTGCCGCCGGTGGTCGGGGTGGTGACGGTCAGGTTGTAGGTGGCGGTGTGGCTGCCGGAGGCGGCGGTGCCCGTGATGGTCAGCGGGTAGGTGCCGGCGGCGGTGGCCGAGGTGGTGCTGACGGTCAGGGTCGAGCCGGCGCCGGCGGTGACCGAGGCCGGGCTCAGCGAGGCGGTGACGCCGGCGGGGGCGCCGGAGACCGAGAGGGCGACGGACTGCGCGCTGCCCGAGGTGACCGCGGTGGCGATGGTCGCGGTGCTGCCGGAGCCGGCCTGGACCGAGCCGGCGGCCGGGGAGGCGGTCAGCGAGAAGTCGTTGGTGGTGGTGCCGCCGGTCACCGTCAGGTTGTAGGTGGCGGTGTGGCTGCCGGAGGCGGCGGTGCCCGTGATGGTCAGCGGGTAGGTGCCGGGGGCGACGGCCGAGGTGGTGCCGATGCTCAGGGTCGAGCTGGCGCCGGCGGTGACCGAGGCCGGGCTGAACGAGGCGGTGACGCCGGCGGGGGCGCCGGAGACGGACAGGGCGACGGACTGCGCGCTGCCCGAGGTGACCGCGGTGTTCACGGTGGCGGAGGTGGAGCCGCCCGCCGCGACCGAGCCGGCGGCCGGCGAGTCGCTGAGCGAGAAGTCGTTGGTGGTGGTGCCGCCGCCCGAGGTGAAGGGCTCCAGCGCGTGGCTGAAGTCCCAGGTGCCCTGGGCGATGCCGGAGCAGGTGTCGGAGCCGGCGGTGCCGGTGCAGCCGCCGTTGTCACGCTGCAGGGCCCAGAACGACAGGGTGTTGACGCCCTTGGCGGTGGCCCAGCTCTGGACGTTCTGCGCGTCGGCGACGGTGGTGGTCTCGCCCGCGCCGAAGTCGTCGATGCCCGGCATCAGGATGATGCCGACCGAGGCCCACAGCTGGGCGGCGGTCTTCGACGGGTAGAGCTTGGCGAGTTGGCCCTCCAGGCCGGTCGCCGCGTTCTCCGCGTCGGTGCCCATCTCGTGCGAGGCGTTGTCGTAGTAGTCGAACGTCATGATGTTGACGACGTCGATCCGCGCGTTGTTGGTGACCGCGTTCTTCAGCACCGCCAGGCCGCTGGAGGCCAGGCCGCTGGTGGTGGTCGGCAGGGTGTAGGAGAACTGGACGTTGCGCCCGTTCGCCGCGGCCCAGTCCTCGACCAGCTTGACGGCCTTGTTGCGGCGGTCGATGCCGGCGGTGTTGGTCAGCGAGTTGTCCTCGGTGTCGAGGTCGATCCGGCTGACGTTGTAGGTGGTGATGACCGACTCGTAGGCCGCCGCGATCTGGTTCACGTCGGTGCAGCTGTCGGCGATCTCGGTGCCGCCGTTGTCGGCCGCGTAGCCGCCGAAGGACGGGATGACGTTGCCGCCGCCGGCCTGGAGGGAGGCGATGTCGCTGCCGTAGGAGGAGGCGGCGATCGGGGTGGTGGTGTCACCGTCCCAGTAGACCGAGCAGGAGCCCTTGGTGGCGGCCTGGACGAAGGCCATGCTCAGGAACTTGTTGCCGGACGCGGTGGCCTGACCGGACAGGCTGCCGGGGGTGTAGGCCTCGTAGTACGGCGCGAAGACGTGGGCCGGCAGTGGGGTGCCGGTGGCGGCCGGGGCGGCGTTGGCGTTGCCGCCGACGCCGGCCAGCAGCGCGGCCGAGGCGGCCAGGGTGGCGCCGGCGGCCAGCGCAGCCCGGACGGACCTGTGAAGACGCATCAGTGTGCTCCAGCAGATGGGGGATATGGGGGACGGTGGTGCACGAGCGGTGGCTCACCAACGGGATTTGCGCACGAACAGGATTTGCACATGACAACGACCTGCGCGGAGGCGTCGGTTCGTCGGGGATCGGACGGGCGTCCGGCGCGCCTCGGAACGGGGCATCGGGCGTCGGTCGTGGTCGCGGGCAGGGTGGTAGGGGCGGTAGGCGGTCAGAGCAGGGCGAATCCCCGCCGGCCGGTGGTCACACCCCCACAGTGCATCCCGGTCACGGGCTCCCTCCGCGTCCGCGCGAACGTGAAGGGGGACGAGTCATATCGTTGGACTAGACCAGTTATCTGTCAAGAGACCTAACAATCCGTCGGCCGGTCCCGTCCCGCTCCTCGGACGCCCTTAAGGCGCGGTTGAGCCGCCGTCAGCCGGGCCGGCGCCCGCGGCCGCCGCGCCGGCTCAGCTGCGGCCCGCCGTCAGCAGGTGCCCGCTGATCCCCAGCAGCGAGGGCTCCGACTCGGCGGTGCGCAGCGCGGCCAGCACCTGCTCGCGCTGCTCGGGGTCGTCCAGCCGCTCGTCGATGCCGAGCAGCCAGGCCGCGCCCTCCAGGCCGTACTGGCCGGTCGCGGTCAGCCCGGCCGCGGCGAACTCGGCGGGCACCTCGGCGGCCAGGTGGAAGTAGGCGGTGGTGAAGAGGGAGTGCTCGGCGGCCGGCCGCAGCTCGCCGGTCGCCACGCAGGCGTCGGTGGCGGCGCGGTTGGCCGGGAGGAAGTAGCTGCCGCTGCGCATGGTGTCGTGCAGCCCGGCGAACCGGTTGATGGTGGCCGCGGCCACCAGGCCGCCCGGCCGGACCACCCGGCGGGCCTCGGCGAGGGCGCGCAGGCGGTCGGCCGGGTCGGGCAGGTGGTAGAGCGGGCCGAGCAGCAGGACCGCGTCGGCCCAGTGGTCCGGGGCGTCGAGCGAGCGGGCGTCACCGAGAACGGCCGTCACTCCGGGTAGCCGGGAGGCCTGGTCGACGTGCAGCGGCACCGGGTCGACCAGCTGCACGGTGTGGCCGTCGCCGGCCAGCCACTCGGCATGCACGCCGGCGCCGCCGCCGACGTCGAGGACGCGGAGCGGGCCGGGGCGGTGGGCGGCGAGCAGGCGTCGCAGCACGTCCTGGGTGCGCCAGTACTCCAGGCGGTTCTCCGGCCGGCAGAGGCGGTCGGGCTCCCGGCCGCGGTCGTAGTAGGCGCGGACTTCGGGGGCGAGGGAGTAGCTCATGGAACTGGAGCCTGGCGCGCGGGGCCGAACGGGTGCAACTGCGTTTCGCGGCGGTCACGGAGCGTGGCGCGGCTGGTGAGCATCCCCACAGGCGATTCGGGAGTACGAGGGGGCGTAGTGGGCGGGGTGGCCCGGGGTTGAGGGGCAGGGACCGGGCAGGGGTCGGCGTAAGTACTACCGAGCGTCGTAGTGGGTGTCTTTGCTCCCCCGATGAGGACCGGGTTAAACCTGGACGAGTCGCCAAGCGAACCGCCTTACCGGGATGAAACGCCCGAGAGCCTGTCCAGGTGGAGCGCTTTCCGTACGGGCACCGACCGGCAACGGCGGGCCCCACGGTCTCCGACGCACCCGAGCAGCACCCTGCGGCCCCGCGCCGCGCGGTACTGCCGTGCGCCCCGGGACCGGCAAGACCGAAGAGGTAGAAGCAGTATGCGCAGCGCCCTGATGACCACCGTTGGCCGACGATCCTCCGTGGTCCTCGCCACCGCCGGCCTGACCGCCGCCGTCGCCGCCTCCGCCGTGGCCTTCGCGCTCCCCTCCGACGCCGCCACCGTCGTCACCGCCGACGCCGGGCACGCGGCGCCCGCCGAGCTCAAGCTCTCGCACCACGGGACCACCGGGGGCGCCACCACGCTGGCCGCCGCCGGTGACACCGCCAAGATCGAGAACGCCCCGTACCTGCAGACGCACGGTGCGAAGGGCGGGAACAACGCGTTCACCGCGCCGTACAAGGCCGAGCAGACCGAGCAGGCGAAGCCGGCGGCCGCCGAGCAGCCCGCCCCGGCGCCGCAGCAGCAGGCGCAGCCCGTGGCCGCGCCCGCGCCCGCCGAGCAGCCCGCTCCGGCTCCGCAGCCGGCGCCCGCCCCGGCCCCGCAGCCGAACAACGACCAGGCGGCCTCCCGCTCCCAGCAGCGCGCCGCGCTGACCGCCACCGACACCAGCCCGAGCGGCCTGCGCGCCCTGGCGCAGAGCATCGTCCCGGCCGGCCAGTGGGCGGCGTTCAACAACATCGTCAACCACGAGAGCAGCTGGAACTTCCAGGCGACGAACCCGTCCTCCGGCTCCTACGGCCTGGGCCAGGCCCTGCCGGCCGGCAAGATGGCCTCGGCGGGCTCGGACTGGAAGACCAACCCGGTCACCCAGATCAAGTGGACCCTGAACTACATGAACGAGCGCTACGGCAGCCCGAACGCCGCCTGGACCTGGTGGCAGGCCCACCACTGGTACTGATCGGCGCCCCCGGCCCCGGACGCACCGCGGCCCCCGACGGAGTTCTTCCGTCGGGGGCCGCGGTGCGTCCTGCTCAGCCCAGGCCGTTGGCCTTCACCCAGTCCTTCGCCACCTGCGACGGGTCGTCCTTGTCCACGCTGACCTTCTTCATCATCGCCAGCAGCCCGGCCGTGTCCAGCTTCGCGGAGACGGCGTTCAGGGTGTCGGTGACCTTGCTGTCGGCCTTGGACTTGTACACCACCGGGGTCACGTTCTGGGCGCCGAAGAGGTTCTTCGGGTCGTCCAGCGGGACCAGGCCCAGCGAGGTGATCCGCGGGTCGGTGGTGAAGACGTCGCCGACCTGGACGGTGCCGTCCTTGATGGCGTTGGCGGTGGTGTCGGCGGTGGGCTTCCACTCCTTGAAGGAGACGCCGTAGACGTCCTTGAACTGCTGCTCGCGCCGCGACTTGAACTCCGGCTGGCCGCCCACGGTGAACTGGGCACCCACCGCGGCCAGGTCGGCGATCGACTTCAGGCTGTACTTGGCGGCCGTGTCCTGGCCGACCGTCAGGGTGTCCTTGTCCTCGGCGGCGGAGGAGTTCAGCAGCTCCAGGGAGCTCGGCAGGTCCTTGGCCAGCGCGGCGTTGACGTCGGTCGCGCTGGCCGCGGTTGACTTGGGATCGAGATAGCTCAGCAGACCGCCGTTGTACTCCGGCAGTATGGTCAGCTTGCCGTCCTTGAGCTGGCCGTACAGCACCTCGCGGCTGCCGATGTTGAACTGCTCGGTCACCTTGACGCCCTTGGCCTGCAGTGCCTGCGAGTAGATCGAGGCGAGCAGCACGTTCTCCGGGAAGTTGGCCGAGCCGATCACGACCTTGCCGGAGAGCGGGTCGCTGGAGGAGCAGGCGGTGAGCGAGAGCGCGGCAGCGGCGGCGACGGCGGCAGCGGTGAGCGTGCGCGTGGACAACATCGGTGGTGGTCCTTTCGGAATGATCAGAACGGGAAGCGGAAGCGGGGGACCGGGTCAGCCGCGCGGCTTGCGCAGCCCGGCGGGCAGCGCGTAGCGGAGCAGCAGGGCGAAGAGCACCTGGGTGAGGACGGCCAGCAGCACCACCAGCAGGGCGCCGCCGAAGGTCAGGGCGAAGTCCTGGGTGGCCAGCCCGTCCACCACGTAGCGGCCCAGGCCGCCGAGGCCGACGTAGGCGGCGACCGTGGCGGTGGCGATCACCTGCACCGCCGCCGTGCGCAGCCCGGCGAGCAGGGCCGGCAGGGCCCACGGCACGCACACCTCCAGCAGTACCTGGCGGTGGGTCAGGCCGATGCCCCGGGCGGCGTCGCGCAGCTCCGGGTCGGTGGAGCGCACGCCCTCGCAGGCGGCCACCAGCAGGACCGGGGCGGCCAGCGCCACCAGCGGCACCAGCACGGCGGTGTCGCCGACCCCGGCGAGCAGCACCGCCAGCGTCACCAGGCCGAGGGTGGGCAGCGCCCGGGCCGCACCGCTCAGTGCGGTCACCAGACCGGCCGCCTTTCCGGTGTAGCCGAGCAGCAGGCCCAGCGGCACGGCGATCAGCACCGCCCAGCCGAGCGCCTCGGCGGAGAAGAGCAGGTGCTCGCCGATCCGGTGGAGGATCGAGTCGGGGCCGTGCTGCCGGTCCGGCGAGCCGAAGAAGTCGGAGAGCCAGGAGAAGAGGTTCACTTGCCGACCGCCTCCCGCCGGGCCCAGGGCGCCAGCAGCCGGCGGGCCAGCAGCAGCACCGCGTCGGTGACCAGCGCCAGCAGTGCGACCAGCACGATCCCGGCCACGATCGGGGTCGGGAAGGTGCGCTGGAAGCCGTCCAGGAAGAGGTAGCCCAGGCCGCCGCGCCCGACCAGCGCGCCGACGCTGGCCAGCGAGATGCTGGAGACCGCCGCCACCCGCAGCCCGGCCACCAGGTACGGCACGGCGGCCGGCAGCTCCACGGCGGCCAGCCGGCGCCAGGGGCCGTAGCCCAGCGCGGTGGCGGCCTGGCGCACCGGCTCCGGCACCGCGCGCAGCCCGTCCACCGTGGTGGGCAGCAGCACGGCTAGCGCGTAGCAGGTCAGCGGGATCATCACGGTGGCCTGGGTGGCCAGCCCGGTGTACGGGATCAGCACCACGAAGACCGCCAGCGCGGGCAGCGCGTAGATCACGTTGAAGACCGCGGCGAGCGGCTGGTAGAGCCGCCCGTAGCGGGTGCAGAGCAGGCCCAGCGGCAGCGCGATCAGCAGCCCGAGGAGCACCGGCAGCAGCGCGATCACGGCGTGGTCGACCAGCAGCCCGCGCAGGTAGCCCAGGTGGGTGTTGACCCAGTGCCAGCGGACCAGCGGTTCATCGCCCATCGCTGACCCCCAGCGGCGTTATCCCCGCGGTGGCCTCCGGCCCGGCCGCGTCCAGCGCGTCCAGCACGGCGGCGCGCGGGGCCAGGCCGAGCACCCGGCCGTCCTGGTCCACCGCGACGGCGGCCCGGGCGGGGGAGAGCACGGCGCTGTCCAGGGCGGTGCGCAGGGTGTCGGTGCCCGGGCGGTAGACGGCGACCTGGTGGATCGTTTCGCCGCCGGCGTCCGTGACGGTGTCCCCGGGCCCGCGCCAGCCGGTCGGGCGGCCGTCCTGGTCCAGCGTCAGGGTCCAGCCTTCGTAGGGCACGTCGGCCGGCCGCAGCGGGATGCCGGCCGCCGGGCGCAGCGCCAGGCCGCGCAGCCCGCGGTCCCGGCCGAGGAAGGCGGCCACACCGGCGTCGGCGGGCGCGGCGAGCAGCGTGGCCGGGTCGGCCACCTGGGCGATCCGGCCGTGCTCGCGCAGCACCACGATCTGGTCGCCGAGCCGGACCGCCTCCTCGATGTCGTGGGTGACGAAGAGCACCGTCTTGTTCAGCTCGGCCTGCAGCCGCAGCAGCTCCTCCTGCAGCCCGGCCCGGACCACCGGGTCGACGGCGCTGAACGGCTCGTCCATCAGCAGCACCGGCGGGTCGGCGGCCAGCGCCCGGGCCACGCCGACCCGCTGCTGCTGGCCGCCGGAGAGCTGGAACGGGTAGCGGCGGGCCGTCTCGGGGGCCAGGCCGACCAGCTCCAGCAGCTCCATCGCGCGCTTGCGGGCCCGCCTGCGGTCCCAGCCGAGCAGCCGGGGCACGGTGGCGATGTTGTCCACCACCCGCCGGTGCGGGAAGAGGCCGGCCTGCTGGATCACGTAGCCGATGCCGCGGCGCAGCCTGGCGGCGTCCAGCTGGGCGACGTCCGTGCCGTCCAGCAGTACCCGGCCCGAGGTCGGCTCCACCATCCGGTTGACCATCCGCAGGATGGTCGTCTTGCCGCAGCCGGACGGGCCGACCAGCACGGTGGTCCGGCCGTCGGGGACGGTGAGGTCAAGCCCCTCGACGGCGAGGGTGCCGTCCGGGTGGCGCTTGGCGGCGCCGTCGAATCTGATCACGTGGAGGTTCCTGGCCGGGGTGCCTGGGCACCGGTCTATGGGGTCCGTCTGCGGTCCGGAGCGGGTCCGGCTGACGGGGCGTCCGGACGGGCACCCGTGGCTGCCTGCCCGTGTCGGCACCGAGGGAAACCCCCGATCCGGATCGTTGATGGAACCGACACTCCGCAGGATCTGGCATATTGTCAGATTTCATCGTGTCAGCTATGGGGGCGCGCCGGAGCGCCCGGGAGTGTGACCGACTCGGTCGGCAGGCCGGCCGCGGCCCAGGCGCGGAAGCCGCCGTCCAGGTCGGTGGCCCGGTGCAGGCCCAGCTCGCGCAGCGAGGCGGCGGCCAGGCTGGAGGCGTAGCCCTCGGAGCAGACCAGCACCACCTCCACGTCGTGCCCGGTGGCCTCCGGGATCCGGTGGCTGCCGGCCGGGTCGAGCCGCCACTCCAGCACGTTGCGCTCGATCACCAGGGCGCCCGGGATGCCGCCCTCCTCGGCGCGCTGCTGCACGGGGCGGATGTCCACCAGCAGCGCGCCGGCGCGGTGCGCGGCGTGCGCCTGGTGCGGGTCGGGGCGGTGCACGCCCGCGCGCGAGCGGGTCACGAGGTCGTCGACGGTCACCACTGTTCCGGTCCTTCCACGGCCGTCTGCCGCAGGCCGTCGGCCCGCAGCTCGTACCTGGTCATGCCGCCCAGCGGCGGCGAGTAGGCGTGCAATGTCACGGCGGGGCCGTTGGCGGTGTTGCGCACGTCGTGCAGGTAGTCCGGGCCGAAGGCGCGGACGGCGCCGGCCGGCAGCCGGCGGGTGTGCAGCGCGCCCTGCTCGCCGCCGAGCGACAGCTCCTCCAGCTCGCCGAGCGCGACGGTGAAGGCGCCGCGCGAGCCGCCGTGGTCGTGGAAGCCGGTGGACTGGCCGGGCAGCCAGCTGATCAGCCAGACCTCGTGCTCCTCGGTCAGGGCGAGCCGCTGGTACCAGCGGTCCTCGGCGGAGAGCCGGACCAGGTGGATCCACTCCTGCGGGCGCTCGGCCAGCTCGGCGACGATCCTGCGCAGTTCGGCGGGGGTCAGGGCCGCGGGGGTCAGGGTGGTGGGGGCCAGGGCGGTGGCGGTCGGGGCGGTGGTGGCGAGTTCGGCGGGCATGGCGGACCTCGACGGGAACGGAGCGGGCGTGCGGCGGTGCGCGCGGACGGCGCGGCGGACACGCGGCGGGCGTGCCGGGCGGTGCGGATGCGGGCGCCCGGACCGGTCGGCCCCGGAGCACTCCACGGGGTCCCGGTCAGCCGGGCTCGGGGGCAGGTCTCAGCTGCTCAGCGGGCACACATGTCGCTCGCCTGACGTCGCAGGTCGACGTGCAGGCGGCAGACGAGGTCGGTGCCGTGCTCCATGCCGCTGATAGTGGTGGACCGGCGCGGGGCCCGTCAAGCCGGACACACGGCCGCAACAAGCCGCAACAACCGGTCCCGGACAGCCGGAGCAGCCCCCGGGGAAGGCGGTTCCCGGGGGCTGGCGAGGGGGCGGCCGTGGCTCAGCGGCTCAGTGGCTCAGTTGCCGGGCGCCGCGCTCTGCGAGGCGTCCTGGGCGGCGTCCGAGTCGGCCGCGGCGGCGGCGCTGTCGGCGGCGTCCACCTTCTGCTGCATGCCGGCGAGCTGCGGGTCGGCCGAGCCGCCGGGCTGGGCGGCGGGCGTGGCGGGCGCGGCGTTGCCCGAGCCGGCCGAGCCGCCGCACCCGGTCAGCAGCACGGCGGCCGTCAGCACCGCGCCGGCCGTGGCGAGCACCCGCCTCACTGGGCGGTTCCCAGGCCCTGCGAGGTGCACCAGGTGGCCACGGCCTTCAGGTCGTCCTGACGGGTGGTCAGGGTCGGCACCAGGGTCTTGCGGAAGGTCAGCCGGTCGTTGAGGTAGGTGTAGACGGCGGTGTGGCCGGCGCTCTTCGCGTCGTCCACCCGCTGCTCCAGCCGGGCGATCGAACCCGGCTCGGTGGCCGGGCCGTTCAGCCGGTCGAGCGCCTTCTGCACGCGCTGCTCGGTCTTCGGCAGCCGCTTGCAGATGCCGTTGGCCCCGTCGCTCTTGGGCGCGGTGGCGGCGGTGGCGGCCTGGGCGGGGACGGCGGCGGCGAGCAGCGCGCCACCGATCGCGAGCGTGCCGACGACGGCGCCGGCCTTGCGGTAGGAGAGCATGGCGAAGTCCTCCAGGGGAGTGCGGCGCGGGCGGCGTTCCGCCCGACTGACCGGCACGGTAGGGAGGCTCTTTGTGGAAACCCTGTGATCCGGCCCGCCATCCGCCGTCCCCGCTCGTTGAACCAAGGCATGACGAATCTGATGCACCGTCGTCGGGTGCGGCTCGTGATCACGGCCGCCGCCCTGGCCCTGGGCGCTCTCGGCACCGGAACCGCCCGGGCCGCGCCGGCGGCCCCGTCCTGTCCGACCGGACAGCTCTTCGCCACCGGCAACACGGCGATCATCACCGATCCCGCCGACCCCCGGCTGCGGACCCGCCTCACCCGCTTCGAGCACGAGGTGCGTGCCATCATCGCCGCCAACGGCGCCCGGCCCGGCGGCTCCACCCTGCTCGACGGCGTCTTCTGGTCCGCGGACCTGAAGCAGGCCACCTACGAGCGCTCCCGCGAGTTCGACGTCAACCGGGTCAGCCGCGACGGGCTGCACCACCTGGCCGACGTCGTCGCCAAGCAGTACCACCAGGAGTCGGTGCTCACTTTCCCCTGCCTGCCCCGGAACGCGCCGCAGGCCGGCGCCGTGGAGATCCAGGCCCCCGGCGTCGACTCCACCCGGCTGCACGACGCGCTGCTCGCCGACCCCGAGGCCCGCGACGAGCTCGGCGGCGGCTCCACCACCCTGGACGGGCGGCTGGTCCTGATCGCCCCGGTCGCCGACCTGCCGCTGGCGCAGCGGTTCACCCGGTCGCTCGGCGTGGACTGGAGCAGGGCCGAGGTGCGCTACAGCGAGGAGGAGTTCGTCCGCTGACCCGCCGTCATCAGCGGGCGGGCGTGAACCACTCCGGCCGGGCCGGCAGCGACAGCGTCGGCGCGTGCGGGAGCACCAGCGGCAGCCGCAGCTCGAAGCGGCTGCCCTGGCCGGCCGGCGGGGCGGTGGCGGTGACGGTGCCGCGGTGCAGGGCGGCCTGCTGGGCGACCAGGGTCAGGCCCAGGCCGGAGCCCGGGCTGCCGGGGCGGCGGTGGAAGCGGTCGAAGACGGCGGCCCGCTCGGCCGGCGGGATGCCGGGGCCCCGGTCGTCCACGGTGAGCACCGCCTCGCCGCCGACCCGCCGCAGCCCGACGGTGATCCGGGCCGGCTCGCCCGGCCGGGCGCCGTGCACCGCCGCGTTGGCCAGCAGGTTGTCGAAGGCGATCCGCAGCCCCGCCTCCCAGCCGAAGACCCGCAGGTCCGGGTCCTGGACGCAGTCCAGCTGCAGCTCCGGCCGGCGGCGGCGCAGCTCGGCGACCGCGGCGGCCAGCGGCTCGGCCAGGTCCACCGGCCCGAAGGCCTCCTCCTCGACCAGGTCGCCGCGGGCCAGCGTGCGCAGCGCGGTGAGCAGGTCGAGGAGGCGGCGGTGGTCGTCGCGCAGGTCGGCCAGCAGCTCGGAGCGGTCCGGCTCCGGCAGGTCGGGGTGGGCGGAGAGCACGTCCAGGTTGGTCTGCAGGCCCATCAGCGGTGTGCGCAGCTCGTGCGAGGCGGCGGCCGAGAACGAGCGGGCGGTCTCCAGCGCCTGCGCCGTCCGGGCCGCCTGCTGGTCGTAGCGGGCCAGCGCGCCGGCCAGCGCCGCCGCCAGCTCGTCCACCTCGCCGATCCCGCTCGGCCGGTGCCGGAAGCCCGCCGCTCCGGCGCCCGGATCCAGCGCCGCCGCCTGCCGCCCGAGCCGGCTGAGCGGCGCGGCCGCCCGCCGGGCCACCGCGAAGGCCAGCAGCCCGCCGATCGGCGCGGCCAGGCCGGCCACCAGCAGGACCCGCCCGCGCACCGCGCTGACCTGCGGATCGGCCGCCGAGGCCGGCACGGCCACCCAGAGCGTGCCCGGATCGGCGCCGCCCACCGGACGGGCCAGCACCCGCCAGCCGCGCCCGTCGGCGCGCACGGTCAGCGGTCTGGCGGCGGCCGCGGCGGCGGGCAGCGCGCTCGGCATCGGGCCGCCGGAGGCGACCGGCTGCCCGGCGGCGTCCTCCACCCGGATCCCGACGTCCAGTGCGGCCTCCAGCAGCTTGCGGTGCTGGTTCTGGGCGACCTGGCTGCGGCCCTGGTGGTCGGCGTTGAGCAGGGTGCGGACGTCGGGGAGCACGGCGGCGGCCCGGTCCTGCAGCCTGGTGTCCTGCTCGGCGCGCAGGTCGCGGGTGACCAGCCCGAGCAGCAGCGCGCCCGCCCCCAGCACCAGCAGGCAGACCACCGCGCCGGACCAGAGCGCGATCCTGGTGGCGAGCCTCATCGCGGCGCCCCCGTCCGGAGCACGAAGCCGACGCCGCGCACGGTGTGCACCAGCCGCTCCCGGCCGCCCTCCTCCAGCTTGCGGCGCAGGTAGCTGACGAAGGTGTCCACGGCATCCGTGCGCACCTCGAAGTCGTAGCCCCAGACCCGGTCCAGCAGCTGGTCCCGGGTCAGCACCTGCCCGGCGTTGCGGGCCAGCTGCTCCAGCAGCTCGAACTCACGGCGGGTCAGCTGCACCGGCCGCCCGTCCCGGCGCACCTCCCGGGTCGCCGGGTCGATCTCCAGCGGACCGACCCGCAGCACCCCGTCGCCGGCCGGCGGACGGCGGCGCAGCAGCGCCCGCAGCCGCAGCACCAGCTCCTCCAGGGCGAACGGCTTCACCAGGTAGTCGTCCGCCCCCGCCTGCAGCCCGGCCACCCGGTCGGCCAGCTCGTCCAGCGCGGAGAGCATCAGCACCGGCAGGTCGCAGCCCTGCGCCCGCAGCCGCCGGCACACCTCGGTGCCGGAGAGGTCGGGCATCGAGACGTCGAGCACCAGCACGTCCGGCGCCTGCGCCGCCACCGCCTCCAACGCCGCCAGCCCGCCGCCGGCCGAGCGCACCGCGAAGCCGCTCAGCCGCAGCCCGCGCTCCAGCGAGCGGCGGATGGTGGCGTCGTCGTCCACCACCAGGACCTGTCCGAGGTGTTCGGTGCTGACCATGGGGGCACGGTGCCATGGTCGGATGAGAGTTTTCTCATCGAAATGGTCAGGACTCCGCAACACCCGGGCAACCGAGGAACCCGGTCCACCGGGTCGGACGTCCTAGTCAGTGAGTGAAGGGGGACAGAATGTCCGTTCTCAGCTGGATCATCCTCGGCCTGCTGGCCGGCGCGATCGCCAAGTTCCTGCTGCCCGGCCGCGACCCGGGCGGCCTGATCGTCACCACCCTGATCGGCATCGCCGGCTCGTTCACCGGCGGCTGGCTGGCCGTCCACGTGTTCCACCACCACGTGAGCCGCAACTTCTACGACCCGGCCACCTGGTGGGCGGCGATCGGCGGCGCATTGGTGCTGCTGATCGCCTACCGGCTGCTGTTCGGCAACTCGCGGCGCTGAGCGGTCCATTCGTAGACGGTGACGCCGCCGCCGGCCGCCACCGGCCGGTAGCCGGCGGCGGGCAGGGCGGCCAGGGCCGCCAGCTGCTCGGAGCGGGGCACCGGGAAGCCGTCGGGCTCGTCCAGGGCCGCCACCCAGTGGGCCACCGGTCGGGAGGGCGGGCCGGGGGCGTCCGGAGGGCTGAGGTCGGGGAAGAGCGAGACCGTGCAGCGTGCGGTCAGTTGCGGGGCCAGCCGGTTGGCGGCGGCCACCGTGGCGCCGTCCGGGATCACCGCGAGCGCCTGCCGGGCGGCCCGGACCGCCGGGGTGGGGCCGGCCAGGTCGGGGAGCGGCGCCGTGTGCAGGGCGAGCAGCAGGCAGAGGGGCGGAGCCCAGCGGGTGGGGCGGCGGGCGGGCAGCCGGTGCAGGCCGTCCGCCAGGGCGAGGAAGAGCACCGGCATCAGCACCGCGTTGTAGTGCTCCCCACAGCCCCAGTACGTCGGGTTGGGCGTCCAGAACCGCGCCGCCAGCGGCAGCACCAGCAGCAGGCAGAGCCGTGAGCGCAGCGCCAGGAGGAGGGTGGGCGCGAGCAGCGCCGCCACCGTGTGCCACTTGAGGTCGGCCGGCTGCAGCAGCCGGGTCAGCGGATCGCCGTGCCAGCTGCCGTTCGCACCGTAGCCGTAGCTCCCGTCCGGGTTGGCGGCCGGTATCAGGACCAGCACCTCGAGCAGGGTGCCCGCCGCGGCCGCCAGCACCGCGAGACCACCGAGCCGGCGCTCGCCGCGCCACCAGAGCAGCAGGCCGATCCCCGCGAGCAGCAGCCCCTGGTCCTCCTTGACCAGCAGCAGCGGCAGCGCCCAGCAGAGGGCCGCCCGGTGCCGCTCCCGGGCCAGTGCCGCCACCGAGCAGGCGACCAGCGGGACCGCCAGCGCCACCTCGTGGAAGTCGAACAGCTCCGCCCGCCACAGCCCCCAGGAGAGCCCGTACGCCGTGCCGAGCGCCGGCCCGCCGGCCCGGCCGAGCAGGGCGGTGGCGGTGCGGGTGACCGGCACGGTCGAGAGGGCGAACAGCACCGCCTGGGCGACCAGCAGGGTCTGCGGGCCCGGGAAGAGCCGGTAGAACGGCGCCAGCACCGCCAGCGCCGGGCTGAAGTGGTCGCCCAGCAGGTCGAACCCGGCCCCCTTCAGGGTGGCCACCGGTGGCCGCCCGGCCGCGTAGCCGCGCACCGCCTGCTCGAAGATGCCGAGGTCGAACCCGGTCGTCTCCATCCGCCGGTGGCGGGGGAGCGAGAGCAGCAGGCCGTAGAGCACGGTGGGAACCGCCGGGAGCCAGGCGGCCGGGGAAATCCGCCGGCGGGCGTCGGAGAAATGTGGGTGAGTCACCCGGATGACGCTAGGAAAGGCCCGCTGAACGGATTCTGAACGAACCTGAGGAAAGCTCAGGACGGACCTTCTCGACAGATCGGGCAACCCCCGTTTTCGGTAAACCTGAATTGACCTACCATCGACCGGTGCGACTCTTGCTGGTGGAAGACGAGGAGCGGCTGGCCAAGTCGCTCGGCCAGGGCCTGCGGGCCGAGGGCTATGCGGTGGACCTGGCCGCCGACGGCCGGTACGGCCTGGAACGCGCCCGCGAGGGCGACTACGACGCGGTCGTACTCGATTTGATGCTGCCCGGGCTCAATGGATTCCGGGTCTGCCAGGAACTGCGCCGGGAAGGGAATCCGGTACCGATTCTGATGCTCACCGCGAAGAACGGCGAGTACGACGAGGCGGAGGCGCTGGATTACGGCGCGGACGATTTCCTCAGCAAGCCGTTCTCCTATGTCGTGCTCACCGCCCGGCTGCGCGCGCTGCTGCGCCGCGGCGGGGCCACCCGGCCGACCGTGCTCGACGTCGAGGACCTGCGGATCGACCCGGTGGCCCGCCGCTGCACCGTCGCGGGGCGGGAACTGCGGCTCACCAGCAAGGAGTTCGGGGTGCTCGAATGCCTGGCCCGGCGGGCCGGGCAGGCGGTGCCGAAGACCGAGATCCTGGACTCGGTCTGGGACTCGGCGTTCCGCGGCGACGTCAACATCGTGGAGGTCTACGTCGGCGCGCTGCGCCGCAAGCTCGACCGGACGGGCGCGCGCTGCGCGATCGAGACGGTGCGCGGCATCGGGTACCGGCTGGTGCCGCATGCCTCGTGAGCGGCGGCTGCCGCGGCCGGGCGTGCGGACCAGGGCCGCGCTCGGCGCGCTGGTCGCGGCGCTGATCACCTTCGGGGCCGCCGGCTACTGGATCGGCCAGGTGGTGCACCAGCGGCTGCTCGCCCAGACCCGGGAGCGGGCCTACACGGCGTTGGAGAACGTGTCCGCCAGGATCCCCGACAGCACCGACGAGCCCTACCTGGACACCACCTACGTGGTGATGACCGAGGACGGCCGCTGGCTGCGCTCCGACAAGCTCTACGAGGTCTACCGGAACAGCGGCTACGGAACCGGCCTGGTCCCGTTCACCGAGGCCGACCAGGACCGGATGAACCTGGCGCTGGCCGCCGACCCGACCCGTCCGTTCAACCCCTTCGGCCCGTTCCCCATGCACTTCCCGCCCGGCCTCGGCCCCGGTCCGGAGTCGGCCGCCCTCAAGGGCCGCACCCTCGACTTCTACCGCGACGTCACCAACCCGCTGACCAGCGAGCAGATCGCCCGGTACTCCGGCATCAGCGGCCTGCCCGCCCAGACGCTCACCGTCTACGTGATGGTCGACCCCCGGCAGGCCGAGCAGACCTCCGCCGCCATCATCGCCCTGCTGCGCTACCTCACCCCGGCCGCCGCGCTGGTCGTCGCGCTCACCGCCTGGGTGGTCACCGGGCTGGCGCTGCGCCCGGTGGAGTCGATCCGGCGGCGGATGGCCCGGATCGGCGAGGGCGCCTTCCACGAGCGGGTGCCCGTCCCCGCGGCCCGGGACGGCATCGCCCGGCTGGCCGAGACCACCAACTCCACGCTCGACCGGCTGGAACGGGCGCTCACCGAGCAGCGCCGGCTGGTCGCGGACGCCTCGCACGAACTGCGCAGCCCGCTCGCCGTGCTGCGCAACTCGCTGGAGGTGCCGCTCGCCCACCCCGAGCGGGCCGACTGGCCGGCGGTGGTGGCCGGCGCGCTGGTGGAGACCGAGCGGCTGCAGGAGCTGGCCGACGACCTGCTGCTGCTCGCCCGCGCCGAGGAGGCGGACCCGGCGGGCGAGGTGGACCTGCACGACCTGGTGGCGGAACAGCTCGCCGAGCGCGCCCACACGGACCCGCGCACCGCCCTGCGCCACGAACTCGCCGAAGCCGTGGTGCCGGGGCGGGAGGTGCTGGTCGGCCGGCTGGTGCGCAACCTGCTGGACAACGCCGTGCGGCACGCCGCCACGACCGTCACCGTCCGACTGCGCACGGCCGACGGCTGGGCCGAATTGACCGTGGACGACGACGGTCCCGGCATCCCGGCCGCCGACCGGGAACGGGTCTTCGACCGGTTCGTCCGGCTCGACAGCGCCCGCCACCGGGCGGCCGGCGGTGCGGGGTTGGGCCTGGCCCTGGTGCGCACCATCGCCGCCGGACTGGGCGGTACCGCGGCCGCCGAGGAGCCGCCGAGCGGCCGGGGTGCGCACCTGGTGGTGCGGCTGCCGATGCGCCGGTGACGCGCGTAGGCCCCAGCTCATGGCATCGTGGGTGCGTCAACGGGGCGGGCCGCCGGCGCGTCCCGCCGCGAGTCAGTGAATCTTGAGGAGAGTGGCACCGCCTTGGCTACCGATTACGACGCCCCGCGCGACAAGGGCGAGGAGGGCAGCGACGACAGCATCGAGGCGCTGAAGAGCCAGCGCGAGAACAAGCAGAGTTCCGCTGTCGATGCCGACCCGGAGGGCGTCGAGGGCCTGGAACTCCCGGGCGCCGACCTGTCCGGCGAGGAGCTCACCGTCCGGGTCATCCCGATGCAGCAGGACGAGTTCACCTGCATGACCTGCTTCCTGGTCCACCACCGCAGCCAGTTGGCGGGCGAGGACCGGAACGGCCAGCCGATCTGCATCGACTGCGCGGGCTGACGCCGCGGCGCAGGGCCCGGTACGCGTCCGCGCGTACCGGGCCCTGCGCCGTCCGGACTCAGGTGTGCGGGCGGTGTGCCGGGAGGCGCGCAACGGGCCCGGGAACCCCTCGGGTTCCCGGGCCCGCCGCTACCGGCGCTGGATCAGGAGGCGTTCAGCGCGGTGTCGTCGATCACGAAGCTGGTCTGCAGCGAGGAGTCCTCGGTGCCGGTGAACTTCAGGGTGACGGACCGGCCGGCGAAGCTCGACAGGTCGAAGGACTTCTGCACGTAGCCCGTGCTGGCGTTGACGTTGGAGTAGGTGGCCAGGGTGGTGGAGTTGGCCTGGACGGTCAGCTTGTCGTAGGCGGTGGTGCCGGTCTCGGCGGTGTCGACGTGCAGCCAGAAGCTGAAGGTCGCCTTGCAGCCGGCCGGGATGGTCACCGTCTGGGAGAGGGTGTCGGTGTGGGCGCTGCCGTAGCCGTCCAGCCAGGCCTTGTAGGAGCCGCTGTGGGCGGGCTCGCTGGTGGAGTTGTCGACCACGCCGGAGGAGGCGGTCCACGGCGAGGCGGAGCCGGTCTCGAAGCCCGCGTTGCCGAGCAGCTGGCCGCCGCCGGCGCAGCCGCCGCCGGCACCGGTCACGGTCCAGGTGAAGGTGGTGGAACCGGTGGCGCCGGTGCCGTCCTTGGCGGTGACGGTCACGGTGTAGCTGCCGGCGGTGGTCGCCGTGCCGGAGATCAGGCCGCTGCTCGCGTTGATCGACAGGCCGGTGGGCAGGCCGGTGGCCGAGTAGGCCAGGGTCTGGCCGGAGGCGCTGTCACTCGCGCTGACCTGGAGCGAGGCGCTGCCGCCCGCGGCGGTGGTCTGGCTGCCCGGGTTGGTCACCGTGACGGTGTTGCCGCCGGTGCTGCCGCCCTTGGTGAAGGCGGCCAGGCCGGCCGGGGTGCCGAGGCCGGTCGGGCCGTCGTAGCCCGCGCCCGCGGTGCAGAGGTAGGACGGGGAGCAGGAGCCGTTGTTGCCCGTCGTCACGTCGTTCAGCGCGCTGGTGTGCAGGTACGGGTACTGGGCCGGGTAGTCGGTCGCGCCCGGGGTGCCCGCGTCGGCGTAGACCGAGGCGATGATCGGGGAGGAGGCGGAGGTGCCGCCGTAGACGTTCCAGCCGGAGCCGCCGTAGGTCTGGTAGACGGCGACGCCGGTGGCCGGGTCGGCGACGGCGGAGACGTCGGAGATGGTGCGCTTGGCGCAGCCGCTGTCGGTCTGCCAGGTCGGCTTGGCGTCGTAGGCCGAGCAGCCGGAGCCGGTGCCTTCGGTGGAGCTGGTCGACCAGACGGACTCGCTCCAGCCGCGGGAGTTGGAGGCGCGGCTGAGCGCGGTGCCGCCGACCGAGGTGACGTACTTCGAGGCCGCCGGGTACTCGGCGCCGTAGGCGGAGTCGCCCGCGGAGACGGTGATGGCCACGCCGGGGTGGTTGAAGTACTGGCTGTCCGAGGAGGTGTCGGTCGAGTCCTCGGCGCCGCCGTAGCTGTTGGAGACGAACTTGGCGCCCTTGGCCACGGCTTCGTTGACCGAGGCGCCCAGGTCGCCCATGTTGGCCGAGGTGGCCTCGACCAGCAGGATGTGGGCGTTCGGGGCGACCGCGGAGACCATGTCCAGGTCGAGCGAGATCTCGCCGGCCCAACCGGTGTCGGCGGTCGGGTAGTTGGTGCTTCCGTCCTGGGCGATCTTGCTGAAGCAGCCGTTGGCGGTGGTGCAGGCCGGCAGGCCGAACTGGCTGCGGTAGGCGGCCAGGTCGGACTCGGCGTTGGGGTCGTCCTGGGCGTCCACGATCGCCACGGTCTGGCCCGCGCCGCCGTTGGACGGCAGGTTGTAGGCGCTCTGCAGGTCGGAGGGGCCGAAGCCGGACGGCGTGGCGTTCGGCGAGAGGGCGTGCGGCTGGACCAGGTCGGTGCGGACCAGGGCGAGGCAGGCCATCTGACCCGGGTGGGTCGGCGCGGCGCAGGACCGCTTCACCGTCACGTGGTCGGCGGTGGTGGTGCCGGCGGCGTGCGCGGTGGGCGCGAGCAGGCCGAGCACGGTCAGTGCGCCGGCCGGCAGCACGGCGGTCAGCGCGCGTACGCGCAGACCGCTGGGGGAGTGGGAGCGCAAGGTGAACCCTCCGTGGGGGTCGTCGAGTGGTTCCGGGGTTGGTGCGCTGTTCCGGGCGGGAAGAGGGCAGCCCGTCGTGACCCGTGCATGACAGGTGACGCGGTGTGAGGTACCCCCTGCGCCGACCCTGAGGGGTGGGTCGGTGCACGGTGAGGTTAGGGTCCATTAACTACGGGCGGCAAGGCGTCGTACGGATCCTTTACCTGCCCTAATCAACAACTCGGGTGAGCAATGGCGCTGCTCAGGGCCCGTCAGGTGCGCCGACGAAGGAGTGGCCGCGGCCGCACTCGGTGAAGCCGCGGCGGGCGTACCATTCGCGCGGCCAGTCGACCGCGTCCGCGAGGAGGAAGAGCTCCGGGATGCCGGCCGCGGCGGCCAGCGCCAGGCCGGTGGCCAGCACGGTGCCGCCGTGGCCCTGCCCGCGGTGCGGGCCGGCGGTGACCAGGTCCTCCAGCTGGGCCAGCCCGGACGACCGGTCGAGGTAGAGGTCGGCCCAGGCCGCGATCTCGCCCGCCGGCGTGCGCGCGGCCAGCAGGAGCACCTCCTCGGCGCCGCGCAGGCGGGCGGTGCGGCGGTCGGTGAGCTGCCGGGCGAGCTCCTGGTCCAGGCCCCACTCCAGCTGCTGGCGGAGCACGGCCGCCCGCAACTCGCCGGCCAGCGCCACCGGGTGCGCGGCGGGGTCGGGCGGGATGCACCCCGCCGTCTCCCGGGCGAGCAGCAGGACGGTCTCGCGGGTGTACCCGGCCGCCTCCAGTGTGGGGGTGGCGTGCTCGCCGAGTGCTTCGTCCAACACGGTGATGCGGTACTGCCGTTGTGAGCCGAGGGTCTGCGCTGCCAGCTCCGCTAGCAGTGCCGGGTCGGCGTCCGGTGCGTCGACGATCAGCTGGTTGTGCTCCTGGGAGCGGAAGAAGCCGGGGTCGCGGACGGCGAAGGCACCGGGCAGCTCGACCAGTTCGGCGGCCTGGCGGCGGGCGAAGGCGGCGCGGAACGCGGTGATGCGGTGGAGGAGATCGGGCATGCGGTCACGATGGCCGGGGGAGAGGGGGTGGGCAACGGGTTTTCGTTCGGCCGACACCGAGGGGGACGGGCATGGGGTCAGGACGGGTGCGCGGGAGGCGGGTTCTGCTGGCTGGCCTGGGGGTGGCGCTGGCGGGCGCGCTGGTCGGGTGTTCCGGGACGGGCGGGCCGGTCAAGGAGTGGGACGTGGACGCCCAGGGGCCGGTGCTGGTCTCCGCCGACGGGAAGACCCTCACCTTCCCCGGCGTGCCCGATCCGGCCTGGATGCCGGGCGACTGCACCGGCAACCTCACCGTCGCGCTGGTGGCCGAGGAGCAGGCCGGCCGGGTGGCCGTCCACTTCCACCTGCGCAGCGCCCCGCACCAGGGCGGCGGGGTCACCGGCTCCTGCGCGGTGGCCAGCGGCATCCTGCGCCAACTCCCGCACGCCCTCGGCTCGCGTGCACTGACGGACAGTCAGGGACGGCCGCTGCGGACCGTGGCCGAGGCCGACCTGCCGCGGCCGCGCGACCCGGATCAGACCGAGCAGCGCAGCGAACTGTGCGTGGAGCACCAGCTCCCCAACCCCAGCGACTGCTTGGGCTCGGTGACCCTGATCCGCCACTACCTGGACACCTCCCGGAAGCTCACCTGGTCGCTCTCCCAGTCCCTCGACGCGGTGGCCCCGGATCCCACCGGCCCGGCGGACCGGGTGAAGCAGCGCACGGTGCTGAACGGCGTTCCGGCCGTCTGCGTGGACGGAGCCTACGAAGCCGTCGTCGAGTGGACCGAGGCCGGGACGGCGCAGGAACTGGAGCTCGACCGCGAGGCGAGCCCCGACGCCACGATCGACCAGCTCTGCACCCAGGCCTTCGCCGAGGCGGGGACCGTCCGGTGAGCCACCGGTGGGTGGTGGTGGCGGCGTTCGCGCTCGCCGCCCTGGCCGGCGACCGGGCGGCCGGCGGCCCGGACCTGCCCCGCGCCGCGGTCACCACGGTGCTGCTCTCCGCGGACGGGCGGGAGCTCAGCGTCGCGCGCAGCGGCGAGTGCCTGGGCACGGGCGAACTGCGCGCCCGCGAGACGCCGTCCGCCGTCCTGCTCGACTTCCGCAACGACCCGCCGACCCCGGACTGCTACGGCGGAGCCGAGCTGACGGTCTGGTCGGCGCGCCTCGCCGCCCCGCTCGGCACCCGCGCGCTGCGCGATGCGGGGGGCGGCGCACCGGTGCCGTACTTCCGCGCGGCGGACCTGCCGGCCGTCGGACCGCTGCCGCCCGGGTACCGGCACGCCTATGACGCTCCGGGGTACCTCGGGACCGCCTCCGCCGGCCAGTGGGGTCCGGCCGCCTCGGAACTCTTCCTCGCGGGCACGGCGCGCCTTTGGCTGGTGGTGGAGTACGGCCGCCACTGGCCGGACGGCTGGCCGGGGGGCGGGGTGGCGCCGCTGGTCGTGGTCCAGGGGCGCCTGGCGCGGGTCGGGCCCGGTGGGATCGCCTGGCAGCAGCGGGATGCGGAGGGGGCGGTGCGGAGCTACGCGCTGGTGGCGGATCCGCCGCTGCCGACCGCGCAGTTGGTCGGCATGGCCGACCGACTGCGCGTGGTCATGCGGTGAATCAGTCGAAGCCGGGCGCCTCCCGGTCCAGCAGGACGTGGATCCGCGGGCCGCGCGGTTCGTCGTGGCCCGCGAGGTCGGTGGCGGTCGCCGTCACGTGGAACGGCCCGATGCCCTCCGGCAGCGGGGCACGCCAGGTGCAGCTGTGCCGGCCGGAGTCCTCGCAGTGCAGCTCGGCGGTGACGGTGAGGGTCGGCCGAGGGTCACGTCGTAGGGCGTGTAGGTGACGACCACGTGGTCGACTCCCGAGCCGGCGTCGGTCGACCGCCCGCGGACGTACTGGCCGGGCGTCACCGGGTTCTGCGCGCGGTCCGTCGAGCGGTACAGCAGGGTGTGGGTGCCTTCGGCCGTCAGGGTCAGCGGCGCGGTGTAGCCGGTCCAGCCGCCGCCGTCCAGGTCGTACTCGGTGCGGGCCACGCCGAAGGAGTCGTCGGTCGCGCTGAGGGTGACCGTCACGTCGGTGTTGTCGAAGCCGTTGGCGTTCGCCGGCGGGGCCTGGGTGGCCGTGGTGAGCGGCGCGACGGTGTCCACCGGGAGGATCTGGGCGGCCTGTTGCGGGGTCAGCTCGTCGATCGGGGTGGGTTCGGGGACACCGGCCGGGGCACCCGGGCGGCTGATGGAGCCGCCGCGCAGCTGGATGCCGGACCAGTCGTCGTTGCCGGTGAGGGCGGTGGTCTGGTTGTCGTCGGTGTCGTACTTCCGGTCACCGCTGTCGGGCGCGGTGTTCTCGTTCAGCGCGGTCTCGTCGAGCGAGCGGCTCTGCCGCGAGCAGTCGACGACGCCGGTAGTTCCGTTGGACGAAAGGCCGATCTGGTAGGAGCAGTTCATGACGCTGTAGTACTGCGGCTTGTTGTTCGGCAGGTCCTGGTTCCCGCCGTGACGCAGGCCGAGGTTGTGGCCGAGCTCGTGCATGAAGGTCCCGGCCCGCTCGTCGGTGCTGCCGACCTGGTTGGTGAAGCTGCCGAGGCTGACGATGAAGTCGCTGGCCTGGATGCCGGCCGAGATGCCGCTGGAGGTGTCGCCCGGGTCGAGGTTGTGCGCGGCGAGCGCGTAGATCCCTCAACTGCGGGCGGCAAGGCACTCCACGGAGGTTTCACCTGCCCGCAATCCGCAACCACGGCAGCCGGTCGGACTGTTCACGCTCCGTCAGGGCCGGCGCAACCCGTCGCTGATAAGCCGCCACAGTGCCGCGAAGTCGGCATCCGAACGCTCGGTGTCGGCCCACTCGGGCGCGTGCGAAGGGTCGTGGAAGTGCGCGGCGGCCTGGAAGACCGCCCGGGCGGTGCCCTCCACCGGGAGGTCGGCGAACTCGCCCTGCCGCACGCCGTCCGCGACGATCCGGGCGATCTGGTCGGTCAGCACCTCCAGGTGCGCGGCGACCGTGCCGCTGTGCTCGGCCACCAGCACCAGGTAGGTGGCGAACAGCTCCGGGTCGTCCAGCGCCTTGCGCCGCTTGGCGGCGAACAGGGTGGCCAGGAAGCGGTGCAGCCGCTCGCCCGCCGGGCCGCTCTCCTCGGCCACCGCCTGGAGGCTGTCGTGCGCCTGGTCCAGCCAGCGCTGGGTGACCGCCTCGCGCAGCGCCGCCTTGCTCGGGAAGTGCCGGTAGACGCTGCCGTGGCTGACGCCGAGCGTGCGGGCGATGTCCACCACCGTGGCCTTGCTCGGGCCGAACCGCCGCAGGACGTCCTCCGCCGCGCCCAGGATCTGCTCGGGGGTGAGTGCGCTCTCGGTGGTCACGGGGGAGGTACGTCCTTCGCTGCGTAGGCCTGGACGGCCGGCGGTGCTCAGGCCGAGTGCCGCTCGCTGTCCAGGGAGGCCATCTGTGCGGCAGCGTACCTGTCGCCGGCCGCCGAGCCGACCGGCACGGCGGCCTCGATCGCCGCCAGGTCGGCCTGGTCGAGGCGCAGGTCGAGGGCGCCGAGGGCCTCGGTGAGCCGGTCCCGGCGGCGGGCGCCGATCAGCGGGACGATGTCCTCGCCGCGCTGGGCGACCCAGGCGATCGCCACCTGGGCGGTGCTGGCGCCCTTCGCTCCGGCGATCCGGCGCAGCTCCTCGACCAGGGCGAGGTTGTGGGCCAGGTTCTCGCCCTGGAACCGGGGGCTGTGGCCGCGGAAGTCCGAGCCGTGCAGCTCGCGGTCCGGCGACCAGTGGCCGCTGAGCAGGCCGCGGGAGAGCACGCCGTAGGCGGTGACGCCGATGCCCAGTTCGCGGGCGGCCGGCAGCACCTCGGCCTCGGGGGAGCGGGAGAGCAGCGAGTACTCGATCTGCAGGTCGCTGATCGGGTGCACCGCGGCGGCCCGGCGCAGCGTCTCGGCGCCCACCTCGGAGAGGCCGATGTGGCGCACGTAGCCGGCCTGCACCAGCTCGGCGATGGCGCCCACGGTCTCCTCGACCGGCACCTGCGGGTCGAGCCGGGCCGGACGGTAGATGTCGACGTGGTCGGTGCGCAGCCGGCGCAGCGTGTAGGCGAGGGCGGTCTTCACGGCGGCGGGCCGGGCGTCGTAGCCGAGCCAGGCGCCGTCCGGGCCGCGCTGGGCGCCGAACTTCACCGAGATCCGCACCGCGTCGCGGTCCCGGCCGCGCAGCGCGTCGTGGATCAGCAGCTCGTTGTGGCCCATGCCGTAGAAGTCGCCGGTGTCGATCAGGGTGATGCCGGCGTCCAGGGCGGCGTGCACGGTGGCGATGCTCTCGGCCTCGTCGGCCGGCCCGTAGAGGTCGGACATGCCCATGGCGCCGAGGCCGAGGGCGGAGGTGGTGGGGCCGGTGGCGCCGAGGCGGCGGGTGGGGACGGTGGTCATGGGGGGCTCCCTTCAGGGGCCTGGGGCCGGGGCTGACGGTGACAACTATGGCATGACGACTGACAGATTTCAATTTCTGTCAGTCGTCTCCACTCGGCGGCCCCTCCGCCGAACGGGGTGGCCTTCCGCGCGCTGCCTTGATGGCGGATCGGAGGATTCATACCTTTTGTCGCAAATGCGAACCCACTCCCGCGCCCTGCTCGCGCTCGTCGTCCTCCTCCTGGGCCTGCCCGCGGCCACCCCGGCCCCCGCCGACACGCCCACCACCTCGATCACCGTCGACGGCACCTCCCCGGGCCGCACCTTCGACGGCGTCGGCGCGATCAGCGGCGGCGGCGGCAACACCCGCCTGCTGCTCGACTACCCGGAGCCGCAGCGCAGCCGGATCCTCGACCAGCTCTTCAGCCCCGGCCAGGGCGCCGCGCTGCAGATCCTCAAGGTGGAGATCGGCGGCGACACCAACTCCACCGACGGCGCGGAGGCCTCGATCGAGCACACCCGCGGCGCGATCGACTGCGACGCGGGCTACGAGTGGTGGCTGATGGCCCAGGCCAAGGCCCGCAACCCGGCGATCAAGCTGTACGCCCTCTCCTGGGGCGCCCCCGGCTGGGCCGGCACCGCGGACGGCACGTTCTGGTCGCACGGCACCGTCGACTACCTGACCGACTGGCTCGGCTGCGCCAAGCAGCACGGCCTGGCCATCGACTACCTGGGCGGCTGGAACGAGCGCGGCTACGACTCGTCCTGGTACCAGGACCTGCACGCCGCCCTCGCCGCCCGCGGCTACGGCGCCACCCAGGTGGTCGGCGCCGACGACACCTGGGCGATCGCCGGCGCGATGCGCTCCGACGCGGGCCTGGCCGGCGCGGTGGACATCGTCGGCACCCACTACCCGTGCGGCTACCTGTCGGCGATGACCAGCTGCCCCAGCACCGCCGACGCCCGCGCCACCGGCAAGCGGCTCTGGGCCAGCGAGAACGGCTCGCAGGACGCGGAGAGCGGCGCCGCCCCGATGGCCCGGGCGATCAACCGCGGCTACCTGGACGGCGCCATGACCGCCTTCATCAACTGGCCGCTGGTCGCCGCCCTCTACCCCAACCTGGGCTTCAGCACCGACGGCCTGGTGACGGCCAACCAGCCCTGGTCCGGCGCCTACACCGTCGGCCGCTCCGCCTGGGTCACCGCCCAGACCACGCAGTTCACCGCCCCCGGCTGGCAGTACCTGGACACCGCCTCCGGCTACCTGGGCGGCGACCGCGCCAACGGCAGCTACGTCAGCTACGCCGCGCCCGACCGCTCCGCCTGGTCCACCGTGCTGGAGACCACCACCGCCCGCGCCGAGCAGACCGTCACCCTGCGCACGGCCGGCGGCCTGCCGGAGGGGCCGCCGCACCTCTGGTCCACCGACCTCTCCTCGCCCACCGCCACCGCCCACCTGGTGCGCGAGCCCGACCCCGTCCGCACCGAGGGCGGCTACCGGCTCACACTGGAGCCCGGGCGGGTCTACACCGCCACCAGTACCACCGGCCAGGGCGCCGGTGGCGCCCTCTCCCCGCAGCGCGCCCCGCTCGCGCTGCCGTACGCCGACCCGCTGGACGGCACCGGGGCGGGCCCCAGCGGCGAGGTCCGCTACCTGAGCGCCATGAACGGCGCCTTCCGGACCGTCCCCTGCGCCGGCGGCCGCCCCGGCGACTGCCTGCGCCAGCAGGCCCAGGGCACCCCGGTCCGGTGGACCGACGAGAGCAACGACCAGCCCTACGCCATCCTGGGCGACCTCGGCTGGTCCGACTACACGGTCGGCGTGGACGCCCTGCTGGAGCAGCCCGGCACGGTGGACCTGCTCGGCCGGGTCGGCACCCAGGGCCGCAACAACAACGGCCTGGACGCCTACCACCTGCGGCTCGACCAGGACGGGCACTGGACGCTGCTGCGCACCGACACCGCCTGGGGCTCGCACCCGCTGGCCGCCGGCACCGCCCCCGCGCCCGGCCTGAACAGCTGGCACCACCTCGCCCTCGCCTTCCGCGGCACCGCCCTGACGGCCAGCCTGGACGGCGCCGTGCTGGCCGAGACGACCGACGACACGCTCGGCGCCGGCCAGATCGGGCTCGGCACCGGCGGCTACCAGCCCGCCCAGTTCAGCGGCCTGACCATCACCCCGAACGGCGTCCCGGCCCGGCTGGACGGCAGCTACCGCCTGGTCAACGCCGCCAGCGGCCGGCAGCTGGCCGCCGACTCGGACGCCCTGGTCCAGGGCGACCAGCCCGTCACCTGGCGCCTGACCGGCACCGGCGACGGCTACTACACCGTCAGCACCGCCGACGGCGGCCGGGCGCTCACCGTGCCGCAGGCCAGCACCGTGCCCGGCACCCAGCTGCGCCTCGCCCCGCCCACCGGCGGCCCCGAGCAGCAGTGGCGGCTCGTCCCGGCCGGCCAGGGCCGCTACACCCTGCAGGCCCGCTCGGACGGCGATCTGGCGGACGTCGAGGGCGCCTCGTCCGCGCCGGGCGCACGCGTGGTGCAGTGGCCGGCCAACGGCGGCGCCAACCAGAGCTGGCGGCTCGTCACCGCCGGCTGACCCGGCGTCAGCGCACCGCGGCCGGACGGCGCCGACCGCCGTCCGGCCGTCACCCGTCCGGCGCGGATCGGCGCCCAACAGGCGGTTCACCGGGCCGAAGCGGCCCCGCGGGTCCATCGTGGAGGGGTGGGCGCGCTCCTCGCGGCCCGGCCGGGCGGCCGCCCGTATCCGACCGCCGCCAGGCACGGCAGCGCCGGTCCGCCCGGGTTCGCCGGCAGGGCCACCTCGCCTGGAACGGGACCGTTCTTCTAGGCTCACATCGGCTTCCCCTGCCACGGTGACACCCGCGCCGCCAGCCGGAGGCGCAGCCCACGGGGGTCCCGGTCGAGTCGGGACCACCCGGATCGAGCGAGGAGGACGTACATGTCGACCAGCCGTTCCATCGCACCACGCACCCAGCTGCCACCGGCCGCACCCGGCCGAGCGGCCGGCGCGCCGTGCGACGGTGTGCTGAGTACGAGCAGCCAGTGCGGAGGTGTCCGGTGACGAACACCACCAGCCCGGCGCCCGGACCGCAGGCCCGGACCCTGGAGACCCCGCCGGCGCCGGCCGCGCCCGCGGAGCCGGGAGGCGATCCGCTCCCCAGGGCCGAGGCGGTCCCCGGCCTCCCGGGCAGCCTCACCGCCAGGGCCGGCACGCTGACCGGGGCGGTCCGCCGCCGCTGCGCCGAGCTGGCCGAGATCGAGTCACCGAGCGGGGATGCCGAGCGGCTCAACCGGCTGGCCGAGGAGCTCGAGGCCGGCTACCGGGCGGTCGGCGCCGCCGTCCGGCGCGAACCCGGCAAGGCGGGGGACCACCTGCTGCTGGAGTGGGCCGGGCAGGACGAGAGCCTGCCCTACCTGCTCTTCGTCGGCCACCACGACACCGTCTGGCCGGCCGGCACGCTGGCCGACTGGCCGGTGGCCGAGCACGACGGCGTGCTGACCGGCCCGGGCGTGCTGGACATGAAGGCCGGCCTGGCGCTGCTGGAAGGCGCCTTCGGGCTGCTGGGCGACCTGGGCCTGCGCCCGCACCGGTCGGTCCGGGTGGTGATCACCGCGGACGAGGAGATCGGCAGCCCCGACGGCCGCCGGGTGGTGGAGCGCCAGCTGCGCGGCGCCGCCGCCGTGCTGGGCCTGGAGCCGCCGCACGAGGACGGCAGCCTGAAGACCGCCCGCCGCGGCTCCACCCGGGTGCGGCTGATGGTCACCGGCCACGAGGCGCACGCCGGCAGCCACCCGGAGGACGGCACCTCGGCGGTGGACGAGCTGGTCGACCAGCTGGTCGAGATCCGCAACGAGCTCGGCCACCAGCCCGGAACCGAGCTGAACACCGGCCGGATCCGTGGCGGGACCCGGGCGAACGTGGTGGCCGGGTCGGCGGAGGCCGAGCTGGGGCTGCGCTTCTCGACGCCGGAGGCGCAGGCCAGCACGCTGGACACACTGGCCCACCTGACCGCGCTGCGGCCGGGTGCGCTGGTCACCACCGAGGTGCTGTCCAGCCGGCCGGCCTGGCCCGAGCGGCACGAGGACAACCTGCTGCTGCAGCATGTCCGGGCGCTGGCCGCCGCACTCGGCCAGCAGCTGGACGGCTCGCCGGCCGGCGGCGCGGGTGACACCAACCTGGCCGGCGCCCGCGGCCTGCCCACCCTGGACGGCCTGGGCGCGGTCGGCGCGGGCGCGCACGCCCGGGACGAGCGGATCAGCACCGCCCAGCTGGCGCCGCGGCTGGCGCTGCTGGCCGGGCTGCTGGCGGCGCCGCTGCCCGCCTCGCTGGGGCAGCTGGGCCGCAGATAACCGGAACACCGGAAGGGGGCGGGTCCCGTGGACCCGCCCCCTTCCGGCGTTCAGCAGGTTCGGGCTTCCGGTGGTCCTTGTCATCCGTAGGGCCTTCGCTACACAATGGTACCGACCGAATGGTCAGTCGGGAGGAGTGGTGATGGTCCCAGTGCAGACGGCGGAGCCCCCGGGCACCCCCGAGCTCACCGAGCGGTTCGAGGCGGTGATCGACGCCGAGCAGCGGATCGAGCCGCGGGACTGGATGCCGGACGCCTACCGGGCCACCCTGATCCGGCAGATCGCCCAGCACGCGCACTCCGAGATCATCGGGATGCAGCCCGAGGGCAACTGGCTCACCCGGGCGCCCTCGCTGCGGCGCAAGGCGATCCTGCTCGCCAAGGCGCAGGACGAGGCCGGCCACGGCCTCTACCTCTACGCCGCCGCCGAGACCCTGGGCGTGGACCGGGCCGAGCTGACCGAGAAGCTGATCAGCGGCCGGCAGAAGTACTCCTCGATCTTCAACTACCCGACGCTGAACTACGCCGACGTCGGCGTGATCGGCTGGCTGGTGGACGGCGCCGCGATCTGCAACCAGGTGCCGCTCTGCCGCTGCAGCTACGGCCCGTACGCCCGGGCCATGGTGCGGGTCTGCAAGGAGGAGTCCTTCCACCAGCGGCAGGGCTACGAGCTGCTGATGACCATGATGCGCGGCACCGAGGGCCAGCGGCGGATGGTGCAGGACGCGGTGGATCGCTGGTGGTGGCCCTCGCTGATGATGTTCGGCCCGCCGGACGGCGACTCGCCCAACACCGCGCAGTCGATGGCCTGGCGGATCAAGCGGCACACCAACGACGAGCTGCGGCAGCGCTTCGTCGACATGACGGTGCCGCAGGCGCAGCACCTCGGAGTCACCCTGCCCGACCCGGAGCTGAGCTGGAACGAGGAGCGCGGCGGCTGGGACTTCGGCGAGCCCGACTGGTCCGAGCTGATGCGGGTGATCAAGGGCGACGGCCCCTGCAACACCCAGCGGATCGCCGTCCGGCGGGCCGCCCACGAGGACGGCGCCTGGGTCCGCGAGGCCGCCGCGGAGTACGCGCGCAAGCAGAAGGAACGGGAAGATGTCTGACGCCTCCTGGCCGCTCTACGAGGTCTTCGTGCGCCCCCGGCGCGGCCTCAACCACGTGCACGTCGGCTCGCTGCACGCGCCCGACGACCGCAAGGCGCTGCTCGCCGCCCGCGACCTCTACACCCGCCGCAACGAGGGCGTCAGCCTCTGGGTGGTGCGCTCCAGCGCGATCACCGCCTCCACCCCGGACGAGCGCGACCCCTTCTTCGAGCCCAGCGGGGACAAGGTCTACCGCCACCCGACCTTCTACGACATCCCCGAGGATGTCCCGCACATCTGACGGGGACCGAGATGACGGACGATCACGTCTACCTGACACTGGCCCAGGAGGACCACGAGGCCGAGGCCCGCTGGGCCTACGGCACCGGGTTCGCCGACCCGCTGCTCGGGGTGGACACCACCCTGGCACCGGACGTCGACGGGGCCGACCTCTCGCGCTACTGCCTGCTGCTCGGCGACGACGCGCTGATCCTCGCCCAGCGGCTGATCGAGTGGTGCACCCACGCGCCCGAGCTGGAGGAGGAGGTCGCGCTCGCCAACCTCGGGCTGGACCTGCTCGGCCAGGCCCGGCTGCTGCTCACCCGGGCCGGCCAGGCCGACGGCAGCGGCCGCACCGAGGACGACCTCGCCTACTGGCGGGCCGACCACGAGTTCCACAACGTGCGGCTGGTCGAGCTGCCGAACGGCGACTTCGGGCACTGCGTGGCCCGGCTGCTGCTCTTCGCCACCGCCCGCCGGGCGCTCTACACCCGGCTCGCCGAGCGGGCGCCGGACGCGGTGCTGCGCGCGGTGGCCGCCCGCGGCGTCAAGGAGCTCGCCTACCACCAGGAGTACGCGGCCGACTGGCTGGTCCGGCTCGGCGGCGGCACCGCCCTCTCGGCCGAGCGGATGCAGGCCGGGCTGGACGCGCTCTGGCCGCTGCTGGACGAGCTGTTCACCGCCCACGAGAGCGAGCTGCGGCTCGGGCTCGACCCGGCCGAGCTGCGCGAGCCGGTGCTCGCCGAGCTGGCCGGGCTGATCACCGGGGCCGGACTGGCCGTGCCGCAGGGCGCGCCGCTGGCGCGGGTCGGCGGCCGGGGCGGGCGCGAGGGCGTGCACACCGAGGCGCTGGGCCTGCTCCTCGCCGAGCTGCAGTGCGTGGCCCGCGAGCACCCGGGGGCGACGTGGTAGCCACTGTCGCCGAGATCGCGGGTGCCGTGCCGGACCCCGAACTGCCGATGCTCACGCTGGCCGAGCTGGGCGTGCTGGCGGGCGTCGAGGAGCGCACGGACGGCGTGACGGTCTGGCTGACGCCCACCTACTCGGGCTGCCCGGCCATCGCCGAGATGGCCGCCGACGTGGACCGGCGGCTGCGCGCGGCCGGCGTGGCCGGCGCCGAGGTGCGGCTGCGGCTCGACCCGCCGTGGAGCACCGACTCGATCACCGAGGGCGGCCGGGCCAAGCTCGCCGCCGCCGGGATCGCCCCGCCCGGGCCGGCCGGCCCGCCCGGGCTGCTCACCCTCGGGCCCACCCGCCGCGCGGTGCACTGCCCGCAGTGCGGCTCCGGCGACACCGAGGAGCTGTCCCGGTTCGGCTCCACCGCCTGCAAGGCGCTCTGGCGCTGCCGCGCCTGCCGGGAGCCGTTCGAACGCATGAAGGAGATCTGATGGCCGCCCGCCGCGCGCAGTTCCACCCCCTGCGGATCGCCGCGCTGGAGCGGCTCTGCGAGGACGCGGTGGCCGTCACCTTCGAGGTGCCCGGGGCGCTGGCCGAGGAGTACGCCTTCCGGGCCGGCCAGACCCTGACCCTGCGCCAGGAGGTCGAAGGGGCCGACGAACGGCGCTCCTACTCGATCTGCTCCCCGGCCGGCGGCCCGCTGCGGATCGCCGTGCGCGAGGTGCCCGGCGGCCTCTTCTCCGGCCAGCTGGTGCGCCGCGCCGCCGTCGGCGACACCCTGGAGGTGCTGCCGCCCGGCGGCCTGTTCACCGCCGACCTGACGGTGCCCGCGCACCACGTGCTGCTGGCGGCCGGCTCCGGCATCACCCCGATGGTGTCGATCGCGGCCACCGTGCTGGCCGCCCACCCCGGGGCCACCGTCACCCTGCTCTACGGCAACCGCAGCAGCGACACGGTGATGTTCGCCGACGAGCTGGCCGATCTGAAGGACCGCTACCTCGACCGGTTCGAGCTGGTGCACGTGCTCTCCCGGGAGGCCCGGGACGCCGAACTGCTCAGCGGCCGGCTGGACCCCGAGCGGGTCCGGGCGCTGCTGACCGCCCTGGTGGACGTCGGCTCGGTCGGGCACTGGTGGCTCTGCGGGCCGTTCGGCATGGTGGCCGGTGCCCGGGAGCTGCTGGCCGGGCTGGGCGTGGACCCGGCGCGGGTGCACCAGGAGCTCTTCCACGCCGAGGACGAGCCGGTCGCCGAGCGCCCGGCCGAGCCGGAGGCGGCGGCCGGCGAGCTGAGCGAGGTCACCCTGGTGCTGGACGGGCGGCGCAGCGTGCTGCGGCTGCCCCGGGACCGGGCCGTGCTGGACGGTGCCCAGCGCTCCCGCCCCGACCTGCCGTTCGCCTGCAAGGGCGGGGTCTGCGGCACCTGCCGGGCCCAGGTCACCGAGGGCGAGGTGGAGATGCGGCGCAACTTCGCGCTGGAGGAGAAGGAGCTGGCGGCGGGTTACGTGCTGACCTGTCAGGCCCGGCCGGTCTCGGACCGGGTGACGGTCGACTACGACGCCTGAGCGACCGCCGGGCGCGGCGACCCGATCAGCCGCACGATCCCGTTGACCGCCGCCCGGCCCGCCCGGTTGGCGCCCACGGTGCTGGCCGACGGGCCGTAGCCCACCAGGTGCACCCGGGGGTCGGCGGCGGCCGCGGTGCCGTCCAGCCGGATGCCGCCGCCCGGCTCGCGCAGCCCCAGCGGCGCCAGGTGGCCCACCTCGGGGCGGAAGCCGGTGGCCCAGATGATCACGTCAACCGGCTCCTCCGCGGCGCCCCAGGCCACCCCGCGCTCGGTCAGCCGGTCGAACATCGGGCGCCGGTCCAGCACGCCCAGCTGCTCGGCCCGGCGCAGCGCCACGGAGGGGCCCAGCCCGGTCACGCTCACCACGCTGCGCACCGGCAGGCCCTGGGCCACCCGCTGCTCCACCAGCGCCACCGCGGCCCGGCCCGCCTCCGGGGTGAACGGGCCGTCCCGGTACTCCGGCTCACGGCGGGTCACCCAGAGCGTCTCGGCCACCTCGCCCAGCTCGGAGAGCAGCTGGATCGCCGAGGCGCCGCCGCCCACGACGACGACCCTGCGGCCGGCGAACTCCGCCGGGCCGCGGTAGTCCGCGTAGTGCAGTCGGCGGCCGCCGAAGTGCCCGGGGTAGTGCGGGACGAACGGGCGGGTCCAGGTGCCGGTGGCGTTGATCAGCGCCCGCGCCGTCCAACTGCCCGCGGCGGACTCCACCAGCAGCCGCTCGCCGAGGTCGCGCACCGCCGTGACCCGGACCGGGCGGACCACCGGGAGCGCGTGCTTCGCCTCGTAGGCCGCGAAGTAGCCCGGCACCACCTCGCGGGCCGGCGCCCGGGGGTCCGGCACCGGCAGCTCGAAGTCCGGCAGGTCGTGGAAGCCGTTCACCGTCGCCATCAGCAGCGACGGGGACCGGTGCGCCCAGGCCCCGCCCGGCGCCGGGTCCGCGTCCAGCACCAGGAAACCGCGGTACGGCTCGAACCCGCGCCGGCGCAGGTGGTAGGCGGCCGACAGGCCCGCCTGGCCGGCACCGATCACCACGACGTCTGTTGCAGTTTCAACGGTCACGCCGGTGAAACACCGGCGGCCGGGCGGATCATCCCACCGGGCTGATCACCGCGGCGGTGCCGTAGGCGCAGATCTCCGTCCCCAGGTCGGCGGCCTCCGTGACGTCGAAGCGCATCATCAGCACCGCGTTGCCGCCGCGCGCCTTCACCTGCTCCACCAGCCGTTCCATCGCCTGGTTGCGGCTCTCCACCAGGGTCTTGGTCAGCCCCCTCAGCTCGCCGCCGAGCATCGACTTGAAGGAGGCGCCGATCTGCGTGCCCAGGTGGCGGCTGCGCACCGTGAGCCCGAACACCTCCCCGATCACCCGGTCCACCCGGTAGCCCGGCACGTCGTTGGTGGTCACCACCAGCACTCCGCTGTCCGCCGGGAGCCCGCCGCCGTAATCCGCGATATTGGTCATCCCCCCATCCTGCGACGGGCCCCGTCGGGACGGCGGCAAACGCGCCCGAAAACCGGTACCGGGGCGGTGAGCCCGGCCGGGAAAGGCCGTACCGTAGGCGCATGGGCGAGCGTAGGGATCATCCGCAGGGGTCGGGCGCGACGGACAATCCGGGGGCGCTGGAGATCGAGGCGACCGTGGTGCTCGGGCTCCGGGTGACGGACTGGCCGGCGCTGCGGGCGGCGGCCGTCGCGGCCGTCGAGGCACTGGAGTTCGACGGGATCGACGCGGCGGGCCAGCGCTCCGAGCTGCTGCGCGAGGTCCAGGAGGACCCGCACGCCGCGCTCGGCGCGTTGCTGCACCCGGACCGGCTGATCGGCGCGCTGCCCGGCATCGAGGCGCTGGGCGGCACGCTGGAGCTGAGCACCACCGACGACTTCGCTCCGGACTTCGCCGAGCTCTTCCCGCTGGACGGCGAGGACGAGGAGGCCGGCGACTGGACCCTCACCCCGCGCACCGCCTGCCTGCTGCACACCCAGCTGCTGGCGCTGGCCGACGCCGCCTACGACGACCTCGAGGAGCACGGCGACGAGCCCGTGGTGGCCGGCGAGGACCACGACTGGGCCATCTTCGCCCGCCTCCCGCAGGCCAGCTGGCCGCTGCACCGCTCCTGGCGGCGGGCGATGGCCCGGGCCTTCGACGACCTCGCCGAGGACCTGGGCCTCGGCGAGTGGCCGCTGCCCCGCTGCCCCGGCGAGGAGCTGGCCCTGCGGCTCGCCCTGGCCGACGCCCGCGGGCTGCTCTGCGCCCAGCCGCAGGCCGTCGCCGACCTGATGGGAGACCTGCCCGCCGACCTCTACGACTACGACTGGGAGGGCTGCTCCGACGAGCTCCTGGGCGTCTACGACATGGCCGGCCAGGACCCGGAGGAGGACAGCGAGACCCGGCTGGAGACCCTGCTCGCCGCCACCCACCCCGAGGGCTGGTTCCTCAGCTACGAGGAGGCCGAGGAGCGCGAACCGGGGCGCGGGTACCGCAGGTAGCCGGTTGGTTAGGCTGGCGCGGTGACTGCTCCCGCCTCCCCCTCGCCCTTCACCACCGATCCGGACGACCGCGACGAGAAGCAGCAGTACGTGCTGCCGCTGGTCGTGCACCTGGAGAAGACCGACCCGCCGGCCCGGACCGACGCGCTGGAGACCTCGGCCCGCGCCGTGCTCACGCTGCTCGCCGATCCGCGGGCGGTGGGCGAGGGCGAGTGGGCGGCGGCCGTGCACGCCTGGGAGGACGCGCGGATCCGCAAGGTGGTCCGGCGGGCCCGGGGCGGGGAGTGGCGCAGGACCGGTGAGCTGCCCGGCATCACGGTGACCGGCCAGGCCGCCGAGGTGCGGGTCTTCCCGCCGATCCCGCTGGACGGCTGGCCCAAGGAGCTGGCCAAGCTGCAGGTCTCCGGCACCGAACTGGACGACCCGGAGGGCTATGAGGCGCCCGAGCCCGACCCCGAGGTGCCGGTGCTCTGGCTCAACCCGGAGGTGTCGATGAGCGCCGGCAAGACCATGGCGCAGACCGGCCACGCCGCCCAGCTCGCCTGGTGGCGGCTGGACGAGGCGCAGCGCAAGGAGTGGGAGGCGAGCGGCTTCGCGCTCGCCGTGCGCACCGCACCCGCCGAGCGGTGGGCCGAGCTGATGAGCGGTCCGTTCCCGGTGGTGCGGGACGCGGGGTTCACCGAGATCGCCCCCGGGCCGACCGTCGCCGTCGAAGGCGGCACCCGCTACTGCCCCACCCCGCGCCTCCGGCGCCCGTGAGCGCTTGGCCGCCGCCCCGGAGGCCGCGGCGGGTCAGCCCGCCGAGGCGTTCCGCGCGCTGATCCCCGCCACGCGGCGGCATCCTGAGCGGTGACCGCCGGCTACCGGGGGCGCCCGGTGCGGTCGTCGTACGCCTCGCGGGCGGAGATGACCTCCTCGATGTGCAGCACGGACCACTCCGTGAGCGCCTTCAGCGGTCCCCGCAGCGTCCGGCCGAGTGCGGTCAGTTCGTACTCCACGCGCGGCGGCACCTCCGGGTAGACGGTCCGGCCGACCAGCCCGTCGCGTTCGAGGGTGCGCAGCGTCTGGGTGAGCATCTTCTCGCTCACGCCCCCCAGCGCCTGCCGGAGCCGGCTGAACCGGGAGGTCCCGGTCCGGCCGAGCTCGCCCAGCACGAGGACCGCCCACTTGCTGCCGATCTGGTCGAGCAGGTCCCGCGACGGGCAGCCGCGTGCGTACGGATCGAAGGGCGGCAGGGGCCCGGTCGCGTTCTCGACAGCGGTCATGCGGCTCACCTCGATGCTTTCGGCTAGGTAAGTACCCTACCAAGAAGTGGCTACTCCCCAATGGAAAGCATCCAGGTCATTCTGGGTTCCATCCCGCCGCGGACGGACCGCGGCAGGCGTGCGAGGCACGCGTGGAAGGAAGGAACGACCGCCATGTCGATCGTCGTCACCGGAGCCACCGGCCGGCTGGGCAGGCTCACCGTCGAGGCACTGCTGCGGCGCGGGATCCCGGCCGCGGACATCATCGCGACCGGCCGGGACATCGCGAAGATCAAGGATCTGGCCGACCGGGGCATCACGGTGCGCCGCGCCGACTTCGCGGATGCCGACGGCCTGGCCGAGGCGTTCGCGGGGGCGGACCGGCTGCTGCTGATCTCGGCCTCGGTACCCCTGGTCGAGCGGGTCGCCCACCACCGCCGCGTGATCGACGCCGCGGCCTCCGCGGGCGTGTCGCTGGTGGTGTACACGAGTGCGGCGCACGCGGACACGGCCACCACCGTCATCGGCACCACGCACCGCGAGACCGAGGAGTACCTGCGGGACCGCGGAATCCCCAGCGTGGTCCTGCGCAACGGCTGGTACCTGGAGAACTACACCGGCCAGCTGCCGCAGATCCTGCAGAACGGCGCCGTCGCCGGCGCCGCGGGCGAGGGGCGGATCAGCGCCGCGCCCATCGCCGACTACGCCGAGGCCGCGGCAGCCGTCCTCACCGCCGAAGGCCACACCGGCGCCGTGTACGAGCTGGGCGGCGACGAGTCCTTCACCCTGGCCGAGCTCGCCGCCGCGATCTCCGCCGCGGCCGGACAGCCGGTCGCCTACGCGGACCTCCCGATGGCCGAGTTCGCCCGGGTGCTGGCCGCCGCGGGCGTGCCCGCCGAGCTGGCGGAGCTCCTCGCCGACGCCGACCGCGGCATGAGCCGCGGCGAGATGTACACCGACTCCGGCGATCTGCGGCGCCTGATCGGCCGCCCGCCCGTGCCCCTGGCCGAGGCGCTCGCGGTCGCCCTGCGGCACTGAGGCCGCGCGGGCGAGGCCGGCGGCCGGAGTGGCTTAGGCAAGGCTAAGCTAATATCTCGGCGTGAACGCTTCGACCTCCCACCACTGCGGCTGCGGCGCCGAGCACCTGCAGCGAACCGTCTGGCGTATCGCCGCGGTCTGCATCGGCTGGTACGCCGTCATCCTGGCGTCCCAGCACGCGCATCCGGGGCCGGGCCTGCGCTCGGCGGCGCTCGGCGTCCACCTGGTGAGCCTCGCGGTGGGCTTCGGTGCGGTGCTCGCCGTGGACGGGCTGGGCCTGGCGGTGCTCGCGGGCCGCAGCAGGCTGTCGACCCTGCTCGCGTTCTCGGCCCGGGCCGAGTGGCTGATCTGGGCCGGCTTCCTCGGCCTCGCCGTCTCCGGCACGGCCCTGCAGCCGGACTTCGGCAGCCGGTGGACGGCCGTCAACCTGACCGCCGCCCTGGTCGCCGCGGTGAACGGGGTCCTCGCCAACCGGCTGCGACGGACCCTCCCCGCCGGGACGGCGGCGGGCCGTTGGCAGGACCTGCCCGCCTCCGTCCTGTGGCGGGCCGGCTGCTCGGCGGTCGTGTCGCAGGCCGCCTGGTGGACCTCGATCCTGATCGGGACCCTCACGAGCTGACCCCGTGGCCGGCCGCGAACTTCTGGACGGCCTCCGGGGTGACGGGGGTGAAGAAGTTGACGAGGTTGCCGTCGGGGTCGCGGAACAGCAGCGACCGGTTGCCCCAGGGCATGGTGGTGGGCCCGGCGACGAAGTCGGTGACGAAGCCGGTGAGGTTCCGGTGGACGAGGTCCACGTCCTCGACCAGGAACTCGGTGATCACGCTCTGGTTCTCCGCCGGGCGGGCGGAGCCCGGGGCGAAGAGCGGGACGGTGCGGGTGCTGCCGATCGCGAGGGTGGCGCCCGCGGTCCTGAGCTCGGCGAAGTCCTCGGTGGCCCAGGTCGCCCGCACCCCCGTGGCCCGCTCGTAGAAGTCGACCAGGCGTGCGATGTCGCCGGTGATGATGCGGATCGAGACGAACTGCACGGGACTCTCCTTGGCTCTGCGGGAGGCGGGCACCTCGCAGGCTAGGAGAAATAGTGGACAGAATCGGTCCGGTATTCGGGCTAGGCTGCGAAACATGGTTCGACCCACCGGCCGCGTGCTGACCCTCCTGGAGCTGCTGCAGTCGGGCGGCACCCGGACGGTGGCCGAGCTCGCCGACCGGCTCGGCGTCGAAGGCCGCACCGTGCGCCGGTACGTGGACCAGCTGATCGACCTGGACGTGCCGGTGGAGTCGGTGCGCGGCCGCTACGGCGGCTACCGGCTCGCCCCCGGGCACCGCCTGCCCCCGCTCATGCTCAACGACGAGGAGGCGCTGGCCGTGCTGCTCGGCCTGCTCGCCGGCCGCCGGGCGGGCTTGACGACGGATCACACGGCGAGCGAGACGGCGGCGGCGAAGATCCGGCGGGTGCTGCCCCAGCACCTCGCCCGCCGGCTCGACGCACTCCTGGAGGCCCTCGTCCTCACGGACCGGCCCGGCGAGCTCGACCCGCCGGATGCCGGGATCCTGCTCACCCTCGCCGACGCCGTGCGCCACCGCCGGCCGGTCGCGATCCGCTACACCGACCGCGACGGACGGCGCAGCGACCGCACCCTGCACGCGTACGGGATCGTCGCGCACGCGGGCCAGTGGTACGTCACGGGCCGGGACGCCCGGAGCGACCAGGACCGGACCTTCCGGCTCGACCGCATCGCGGACGCCAGGACCCTGCCCGGCTCCTTCGAAGTGCCCGCCGGCCCCGGTCCGGCGGAGCGCCTGCTCTCCGGGTTCGCCACGGCCGAGTACCGGCACGAGGTGACCCTGCGGATCCACGGCACGGTCGAGCAGGTCCGCGCGCACCTGCCCGCCGCCGTCGCACGCCTCGAGGAGCAGGAGACCGATCCGGCGGCCGAGCGGTGGCGGCGGGTCGAGCTGCGGGTGGAACGGCTCGACTGGCTGCCTGCGGTGCTCGCCGCGCTCGACCGGCCGTTCGTCATCGAGCGCCCCGATCGGCTCCGCGACCTCGTCACCGCGCTCGCCGACCGGCTCGGCTCCCGCGCCGCCCGCTCCGAGGGCTGAGCGGGCGCGGCCGGCCCCTGTCAGGCCGGGTAGGCGCGGGTCTGGGCGGCCTTGACGGTGGCCCAGACGCGGGTGCCGGGGGAGAGGTCCAGCTCGTGCACGGCGGCCGGGGTCAGGTCGGCGGCCAGCTCCAGGGGGCCGGACAGTTCGGCGCGGACCAGGTCGCCGTGCAGGTCCAGTCCGGCCACCGTCAGCTCCCAGCGGTTGCGGGCGCTGCTGGCCTCGGGGCGGGCGCGGTGCAGGGTGACTGCGGCGGGCGGGAAGGCGGCGAAGGCCGGGCCCGACACCTCGTCGGCCGTGGCCAGCCGGACCCCGCCCGGCAGCAGCACCTCGTGCCCGGCGGCCTCGCCCCGGTAGAGGTTCAGGCCGACCAGCCGGGCGATGTAGTCGGTGCGCGGGTGCCGGGAGACCTGCTCCGGGGTGCCGGACTGCACCTCGCGGCCGTCCTCGATCACCACCAGCCGGTCGGCCAGCACCATCGCGTCCAGCGGATCGTGCGTCACCAGCACCGCCACCGCCTCGAAGCCGGCCAGATGGCGGCGCAGCTGCGAGCGCACCTCCAGCCGGGTGCGGGCGTCCAGCGCGGCCAGCGGCTCGTCCAGCAGCAGCAGCCGGGGCCGCACCGCCAGCGCCCGGCCGAGCGCCACCCGCTGCGCCTGCCCGCCGGAGAGCCGGCCCGGGCGGGCGGCGGCGTGGTCGGCCAGGCCCAGCCGGTCCAGCCAGCCGGCCGCCTCGGCCCGGGCGGCGGCCTTGCCGCGGCCCTGGCAGCGCAGCCCGAAGGCGATGTTGTCCAGCGCGCTCAGGTGCGGGAAGAGCAGGTAGTCCTGGAAGACCACGCCGACCGGGCGGCGCTCCGGCGGGGTGTGCACGCCGGCGTCCGGGTCGGCCAGCACGGTGCCGTCCAGCCGCAGCCGGCCGCCGTCCAGCTCCAGCAGGCCGGCCAGGGCGCGCAGTGCGGTGGACTTGCCGGCGCCGTTCGGGCCGAGCAGCGCCACCACCTCGCCGGGGCGGGCGGTGAGCGCCAGGTCGAGGGCGAAGCCGGGGCGCCGGATGCGCAGTTCGGCATCGAGTCCGGTCATGCGGGGGGCCTCCGTCATGGTGTGCTCATCCAGCGGCCGCGCAGGCCGGCCAGCACGGCGACGGAGACCGCGAGCAGCACCAGGCTGAGCGCGATCGCCGCCTCGGGGTCGTTCTCCATGGCCAGGTAGACCGCCAGCGGCATGGTCTGGGTGCGGCCCGGGAAGTTGCCCGCGAAGGTGATGGTGGCGCCGAACTCGCCGAGCGCCCGGGCCCAGGCCAGCACCGCGCCGGCCGCCACGCCCGGGGCGACCAGCGGCAGGGTGACTCGGCGGAAGGCGGTGAGCCGGGAGGCGCCCAGGGTGGCGGCCGCCTCCTCGTAGCGGGGGTCGGCGGCGCGCAGCGCGCCCTCCACGCTGATCACCAGGAACGGCATGGCGACGAAGGCCTCCGCCACCACCACACCCGTGGTGGTGAACGGCAGGGTGAAGCCGAAGGCCGAGTCCAGCCAGCGGCCGACGATCCCGTTGCGCCCCAGCACCAGCAGCAGCGCGACGCCGCCGACCACCGGCGGCAGCACCAGCGGCAGCGTCACCAGCGCCCGGACCAGCCCGCGGCCCGGGAACTCGGTGCGGGCCAGCAGCCAGGCCAGCGGCACACCGAGCAGCAGCGAGACGGCGGTCGCGGAGGTGGCGCAGAACAGCGAGAGCTTCAGCGCCTCCCAGACGTCCGGGCTGGTGAGCTGCTCCGGCAGCGACCGCCACGGCGCCCTGACCAGCAGGCCGACCAGCGGCAGTACCAGGAAGAGCAGCCCGAGCAGCCCCGGCAGCAGCAGCGCGACCGGGACCCGGCTCCGGGAGGCGCGGCGGCTCACGAAGAGGAGGCCGACGGGGAGGCCGTCGCGGCGGGCTGCTGGAAGCCGGCGGCCGTCAGCACCTGCTCGCCCTCGGCCGACTCGACGAAGGCGACGAAGGCCTTGGCCGCGGACGGGTTGGGCGCCTTGGCGAGATCGGCGATCGGGTAGTCGTTGATCGCCTTGGCCGCCTCCGGGAAGTCGACTCCGTCGATCTTCGCCGCATCGGCCTTGACGTCGGTCTGGTAGACGATCGAGGCGTCCACCTCGCCCAGCTCCACCTTGGTCAGCGCGCTCTTGACGTCCTGCTCCTGGGTGACCGGGGTGAGGGTGACGCCGCCGGCCTTGAGCGCGGTCTGGGCGGCCGCGCCGCAGGGCACCTGCGGAGCGCAGAGCGCCACCTTGACGCCCGGGGCGGCCAGGTCCCTCAGAGCGGCGACGTGCTTGGGGTTGCCCTTGGGGACGGCGATCTCCAGGGTGTTGCGGACGAAGACCCGGGGGTCCTCGGCGGTGCCCTTGGCGTCGGTGACGGTCTTCATGGTGGCCGGCGAGGCGGCGGCGAAGACGTCGGCCGGGGCGCCGCTGACGATGCTCTGGGCCAGCTGGGAGCTGCCGCCGAAGTTGAACTTCACCGTGGTGCCCGGGTGGGCGGTCTCGAACTTCTTACCCAGGTCGGTGAAGGTGCCCTGGAGCGAGGCGGCCGCGAAGACGGTGATCGTGCCGGAGAGCGCGGGTGCGGCGGCCGAGGCGGCCGAGGTGCCGGTGGACGGGCTGCCGGAGGACGACTTCGCGCTGCTGGAGCAGGCGGTGAGGCCGACGGCCAGCGCGAGAACGGCGGCGGTCGCGGCGGCGACCCGGGTCGGGGCGGTGATCATGTGCGGTTCCCCTCCTGCCGGGCCCGGTGGGCACCGGCGGTGCGGTCAGGTGCGGGCCGGTCCGCCGCGCGGTGCGGCGGAAGGGAGCGGCCCTGGTGGCGGCTGGTGCTCCTGGGGGCTCGCAGGTGCGACCGCCGTGGCGATCATAGTGCCGCAAATGCAAGCCTGAAATCCCCTGTTCCTTTGCACAGCCGAAACCCGGGGGAGGGGAGGCCGGGCTGTGCGAACGGGGCCGGAGGCGGGGTGCTGGCGACGCACCGGAGTGGTCTGCTGACGGAGTGTGGCCGATCTGGACCGTACGCTGACAAATATGATCACGCGTCAGCACGGTCGGCAGACCGGACCGCGCAGCCCGGAGCACTGGGCCGCCCTGCTCGGCAGCTACCGCCGCAGCCGGGCCGCCGCGCCCGGCGACCACGGCCGGTCCGCGGCCCCGCTCGGCCACGAGATCGCGCTCGGCGCCCCCGCCCCGCTGGCCGCCGCCCTCTTCGACCCGGCCGCCGGGACCGGCGCGGCCGGCGAGCAGGACGGCTGGGTCGGCCCGCTCTGGGAGGTGCTGGCCCGCCGCCACGGCTGGGAGGTGCTGGCCCCGCTGCCGCTGCCCGAGCCGGTCCGCACCCTGGTCGCGCACACCCGGGCGCTGCTCGGCGACCGGCTCCCGGAGGAGCACCCGGCCGACCCCGTGCCGCTGCGGCTGCGCCCGTGGGAGACGGCCGGCTGGGAGCCGTCCGGCCGGGTCACCGTCTACGGCCCGGACGGCCGGGCCGCCACCGCGCACCACTCGCTGCCCGACAGCCGCGAAGGCCTCGCCCCGCTCCGGCTGCCCGCCCCCGCCCTCCCGCTCACCGGCCCGGTCCGGCCCGCCACCGCGGCGCTCGCCGCGCTCTGCGACTGGCTCGACGTCAGATGCGCCCGCGGCACCGCCGCGCAGGCGGCCGCCCTGCTCTGTCCGGCCGCCCGCAGCGGCCCGGTGACGGGCGGCTACCTGCCGTTCGCGGCCGTCTACCCGGCCCTGGTCCGCGCCGGTTCCGGCGCCGGCGCACACCGCCGCTCCAGCGGCGCCGCCCGCGGCCGCCTCGCCGTCTGGCGGGCGCTCGCCGCGATCGCCGACCCGGGCGGCCGGGCCACGGCGGCGGAGGTCGACGCGCTGGTGGCGCGGATGCGGTGCTTCACGTGGTGCGAGCCGGCGGACGAGATCTGGCACCTGCACCTGGCGCTGGAGGACCCGGCGAGCGGGTTGGCGTGGGTGGTGAGCGGGTGCGACTACGACTGAGGGGGGTGGGGGCTCTTCGGGCCTTCGGCCTTCAGGCTTTCCAGTCAGCGGCGCCCCAGGTGGCGGCCTCGGCCCGGCCGGCTAGCGCCCCCGCCGGGCACCCACCGCCCGCTGGTGCCCTGACCTGCGCTTACCGTTCCTACGTTGTCGGTCCGTTGGTGGGCCGTTTGCGGTGCGCGGTGGGCTGGGCGAGGGATTGGTGGATCCTCTAAGTAAGGTGGGGATCGCCGACAGTGCGGCTGGCTTGGGGGAGGACCGCGGGCGTGACACGGGTATTGGTGGTGGACGACCAGGCGCTGATCCGTGGCGCGCTGGCCGCGCTGATCAGGGCCGCGCCGGGGATGGAGGTGGTCGGGGAGGCCGCCTCCGGGGTCGAGGCGGTGGCGCTGGCGGCCGAGACCAGGCCGGACATCGTGTTGATGGACATCCGGATGCTGCCGCCGCGCCGGGAGCCGGGCCAGCCCGTCCGGGACGAGCCCGAGGCCATCGACGGCATCGCCGCCACCGCGCGGATCCTCGCCGAGGCGGTCGAGCCCGCGCCGCGGGTGATCATCCTGACCACCTTCGACCTGGACGAGTACGTCTACGCCGCGCTGCGCGCCGGGGCCGCGGGGTTCCTGCTCAAGGACACCCCGCCGGAGCGCCTGCTGGCCGCGGTGCGGACGGTGGCCGCGGGCGACATGCTCTTCTCGCCCAGCGTGGTCTGCCGCCTGATCGAGGCCTACGCCGGCGGCCCCGGCGCCCCGGGGGTGGCCGTCGCGCCGCCCGTGCTCGATCCACTGACCAGCCGTGAGGTGGACGTGCTGCGGCTGGTCGGCCGGGGGCTGTCCAATCCCGAGATCGCCGAGCGGCTGCTGGTCAGCGTGGCCACCGTGAAGACCCACCTGAACCGGGCGATGGCCAAGCTCAACGTCTCCAGCCGGGCCCAGGCCGTGGTGCTCGCCTACGAGAGCGGGCTGGTCACCCCCGGCAGCGCCGACTGACTCGTCAGATCGATCTGACCAGCTGGCGATATGACCATATGTCAACAAATGAGCACCCGTCAGCCGTGACCCGACGGTCGCCCCCTCGTTGGGCCGGGTGGAGCGCTGAGCCGCATGACAGCTGAGCTAAGGTTAGGCTTACCTAACTTTGGAGGTGTCGTGACCCTCACCGCCGCACCCAACGCGGAGCCCGCCACAGCAGGGGAGGCGATCCTGCGCCGTCAGCGGGTGCGCGAGTCCGCCGCCCGGACGTACGCCCGTTCCTTCCCGATCGTCCCCGTCCGGGCCGCCGGCATGACCGTGGAGGGCGCCGACGGGCGCCGCTACCTGGACTGCCTCTCCGGCGCCGGCTCGCTCGCGCTCGGCCACAACCACCCCGTGGTGCTGGCCGCCATCCGCCGCACCCTGGACAGCGGTGCGCCGCTGCACCTGCTCGACCTCGCCACGGCCGAGAAGGACGAGTTCACCACCGCGCTGCTGGAGACCCTGCCCGCCGAGTTCGCCGCCCGGGCCAAGGTGCACTTCTGCGGGCCGGCCGGCACCGACGCGGTGGAGGCGGCGCTGAAGCTGATGCAGACCGCCACCGGCCGGCGCGGCACCCTCGCCTTCACCGGCGGCTACCACGGCATGACGGCCGGCGCGCTCGCCGTCACCGGCAACGTGGCCGCCAAGGAGGCGCTGCCGGCCGGCGGCGAGGTGACCAGGCTGCCCTACCCCTTCTCCTACCGCTGCCCGTTCGGCCTCGGCGGCGAGGCGGGCGAGCGGGTCGCCGCCCGCTACACCGAGCGGCTGCTCGACGACCCGTCGGGCGGTGTGGTGCGGCCCGCCGCGATGATCGTGGAGGCCGTGCAGGGCGAGGGCGGCGCGGTGCCGGCCCCCGACGGCTGGCTGCGCGAGATGCGCCGGATCACCGCCGAGCGCGGCATCCCGCTGATCGTCGACGAGGTGCAGACCGGCCTCGGCCGCACCGGCGCGATGTGGGCCGTCGAGCACAGCGGCATCATGCCCGACGCGATGGTGCTCTCCAAGGCGATCGGCGGCAGCCTGCCGCTGGCCGTGTTGGTCTACCGGGAGGAGTACGACGGCTGGCGGCCCGGCGCGCACACCGGCACCTTCCGCGGCAACACGCTGGCGATGGCGGCGGGCGCGGCCACCCTGCGCTACGTGGCCGCCAACGGGCTGGCCGAGCGCGCCGCGCAGGTGGGCCGGCTGCTGCTGGCGGAGCTGAACGGGCTGCGCGGGCGGCTGCCGGTGATCGGTGACGTCCGGGGGCGCGGGCTGATGATCGGCGTCGAGCTGGTGGACGCCGCGGCCGAGGCCGACGAGTGCGGGGCCCGGCCGGCCGATCCGGCGCTGGCGCTGCGGGTCCGCGAGGCCTGCCTGGCGCGCGGGCTGATCGTGGAGCTGGGCGGGCGGCAGGACGCGGTGCTGCGGCTGCTGCCGCCGCTGACCATCACGGACGAGCAGGTCCGGGCGGTGCTGGACCGGTTGGCCGATGCGATCGAGTCCGTGGCAGGGTCACGGGGTGAATGACGGAGCATCTGGTCAGGAGGCCGGCGGAGTGCTGGGGCAGGGAACCGGGAGTGCGGTGGGGGACGCGACGGCGCTGGCCGGAGGGACGGACGGGCCGGCGGCGCTGCGGCCGCTGCTGGAGACGGTGCTGACCGCGCTGGCCGACGGCGCCGCCGCGCGCGGCGGGCCGGTGGCGGCGGGCGAGCCGGAGAAGCAGGCGGCGGCGGTGCGGGAGGCGATCGCCGCGGCCGCCGGGCCCGACCTCGCCTCGCTCACCCGGCTGCTCGCGCAGGGCGCCGCCGACCCCGCCGATCCGGCCTGCGCCGCCCACCTGCACTGCCCGCCGCTGGCCGTGGCGGTGGCCGCCGACCTGGCGGTGAGTGCGCTCAACCCCTCGCTGGACTCCTGGGACCAGGCGCCCGCCGCCACCGTGCTGGAGACCGAACTGATCGGGGAGCTGGCCGAACTGGTCGGCTACCGCCGGGCGGAGGCGGCCGGAGTGGTCACCTCCGGCGGCACCGAGTCCAACCTGATGGCGCTGATGCTGGCCCGGGACACCGTCTTGGCCGGCCCGGACCGCCGGGTCGAGCTGGACGGGGTCGACCCGGCCCGGCGCCCGCGGTTCTTCGCCTCCGCCGCCGCGCACTTCTCCGTCCAGCGGTCGGCGGCACTGCTCGGGCTGGGGGAGCGGGCGGTGGTCCCGGTGGCGGTGGACGGCGCCGGGCGGATGGACCCGCGGGCGCTGGCGGGGGCGCTGGCGGCGGCCCGGGCTGCCGGCGAGACGCCGGTGGCGGTGGTGGCCACGGCCGGCACCACCGAGACCGGTGCGATCGACCCGCTGCCCGCCTGCGCCGAGTTGGCCGCCGAGCACGGCGCCTGGCTGCACGTGGACGCCGCGTACGGCGGCGGCGCGCTGCTCTCCGACCGGCTGGCGCCGCTGCTGGACGGCGTGCAGCTCGCCGACTCGGTCAGCCTGGACTGGCACAAGCTCGGCTGGCAGCCGGTCGCCGCCGGGGTGTTCCTGGTCCGCCGGGCCGAGAGCTACGCCTCGCTGGCCCGCCGCGCCGCCTACCTCAACCCGGCGGACGACGAGGCGGCCGGCTACCCCAGCCTGCTCGGCCGCTCGCTGCGCACCACCCGGCGGGCCGACGCCTTCCCGATCGCCGTGACCCTGCGCACGCTGGGCCGGGCCGGGCTCGGGCAGTTGGTGGACCGCTGCCACGAGCTGGCCCGGTACACCGCCGGACGGGTGCGCGAGCAGGCGGAGTTGGAGCTCCACGGGGAGCCGGCGCTGACCACGGTGGTGTTCCGGGTCCGGCGGGCGGACGGCGGCGACGCGTTCAACGCCGAACTGCGGCGGCGGCTGCTGGCCGCCGGGCGGGCGGTCCTCGGCCGGGCCGAACTGCCCGCGCCGGACGCGCCGGCGGGCACGGCGGGTGCGGTGGAGGTCTGGCTGAAGCTGACCCTGCTCAACCCGCACACCACCGAGGCCGCACTGGACCGGGTGCTCGACGAGGTGCTGCGCGCCGCCCGCGACCTCGGCTGACGGCGCTCCGGAACCCGGGGCGCCCGCACGGCCGGGTGCCCCGGACATGCCCTGCCGGTGGAGCAACCGGCCTGGCGCCCGGGCTTCGTCAAGCGGGTGCCGGAACGGCTGCCGGTGCTCCAGTAGCCGCTTGATGAAGCCCGGATGCCGGCAGGCCCCACCCCTCGGCCGTCGCCCGCCGGTGCGCAGCGGGATGCCGTTCGCACGGTCGGCACCGGACCTTTGACCGGACGTCGGTTCACCGTCTCCTGGGTGCGGTTCGCTCGCCCCCGTCCCGTCGTTCTCTGGCAAGAAGGCTTCCATGCATCGAGTGCATCGCACCAAGCGTCTGCTGGCCGGCGCGGCGGCGGTCGCCGCCGGTCTCTCCGCGGTCGCCGCCACGCCCGGCGAGGCGGTGGCCCAGCCTGCCCGCCACACCCAGTCGCCGATCAAGCACCTGGTGGTCATCTACCAGGAGAACGTCTCCTTCGACCACTACTTCGGCACCTACCCGAACGCCGCGAACACCGCCGGGCAGGCGTTCACGGCCAAGCCGGGCACGCCCAAGGTCAACGGGCTCACCACCAGCCTGCTGACCGCCAACCCCAACGGGGTCAACCCGCGCCGCTACGCCCCGAACGCGGTGGGCGACGTGCTGACCTGCGACCAGGACCACAACTACGCCGACGAGCAGCAGGCCTTCGACGGCGGCAGGATGGACCGGTTCCCGCAGACCGTCGGCAACGAGAGCGGCGTCTCGCCGACCGGCACGCCCTGCGTGGCCGGCGACGTGATGAACTACTACGACGGCAACACCGTCACCGCGATGTGGAACTACGCCCAGCGGTACGCGATGAGCGACAACTCCTACGGCACCACCTTCGGTCCGTCGTCGCCCGGCGCCGTCAACCTGATCTCCGGCAACACCGGCGGCGTCGACATGTCGCACACCGCCAACAACCCGTCGGTCGCCACCGCCGCCAAGCCCAACGCCGACCTCACCGCGGACGGCCGGGGCGGCTACTCGCTGACCAGCGACGCCCAGCCGTACTGGGACGACTGCTCCACCCGCGACGCGGTCGCGCTGAGCGGCAGGAACGTCGGCGACGAGCTGAACGCGGCCGGTCTGTCCTGGGGCTTCTTCGAGGGCGGCTTCCGGCCGACCACCACCTTCGACGCCGCGGCCGCCGCCACCGGCCACGCCGGGCAGCCGACCTCGACCTTCCTCGCGGACGAGTTCAAGAGCGCCGGCCTCAACAACGCCGTGCCGCACTCCTCCAACCAGGGCCTGTGCGACGCCGTCCACCCGGTCGGCACCGGCCTGGCCGCCCCGCTGGCCACCGGCACCGGCCAGTACGGCTGGAAGGACGACTACATCCCGCACCACCAGCCGTTCCAGTACTACGCCTCCACCGCCAACCCGCACCACCTGACCCTGCCCACCGACGCGAACGGCCGCGACACCCGCGCCGGGCTGCGCTCGATCGGCACCGACACCCAGCACTACGCCGGCGGTCAGCCGCAGTTCGACACCCCGAACCACCAGTACGACACCAGTGACTTCGACCAGCTGGTGACGGCGATCGGCCACGGCCAGCTGCCCGGCTCGGCGCTGCCGGCCGTCAGCTTCCTCAAGGCCCCCGGCTACCAGGACGGCCACGCCGCGTACTCGGACCCGTACGACGAGCAGAAGTTCATCGTCGACGAGATCAACGCGCTGCAGCACACGCCGGACTGGAAGGACACCGCGGTCGTCATCGCCTACGACGACTCCGACGGCTGGTACGACCACGCGTACTCCGGTGTGACCAACCCGTCCGCCTCGGCCGCCGACTCGCTCTCGGGCACCGGTGCCTGCGGCAGCGGCACCCCGATCGCCGGCCAGAACGGCCGCTGCGGCTACGGCCCGCGCCTGCCGCTGGTGGTCATCTCGCCCTGGGCGAAGCGCAATTCGGTCGACCACACGCTGACCGACCAGTCCTCGATCACCAAGTTCGTCGAGGACAACTGGACCCTGCCGCGGATCCCCGGCAGCACCGACGCGGTCGCGGGCAGCCTGAACAACCTGTTCGACTTCCCGCGCGGCAAGGGCCACGGCCGCGGTGACGGGGACGACGCCCCGAACGCGCGTCCGTTCCTGCTCGACCCGGCCACCGGCCAGCCGACCGGGCGCCGGTAAGCGGTAGGCCTGACGGCGAGGGCGGGCACCCGGCGAACCGGGTGCCCGCCCTCGCCGTTGCCGCCGGACGTTGTCGCCGCCGGCCGCCGCCGCCGCTACTCGTGCAGGCCCAGCAGGATCGCCCGGGTGCGCTCCCAGGCGTGCGGGTCGGAGGCGACCAGCAGGCCGTCGATGCCGCCCGGCGGGTCGGCGCGGTACGGGGCGCCGTCGAGGCGGGCCGAGACGCCGCCGGTCTCCCGGACCAGCAGCGAGCCCGGGGCGTGGTCCCAGGGCAGGGTGCGCCAGTAGAGCAGGAACTCCAGGTCTCCGTCGGCCACCAGCGGGTACTCCATGCCGGCCGAGCGGCGGCCGGCGGTGAGCTGCCCGAAGGCCGGTATCCGGGTGTCCAGGCCGGGGAAGAGGCCGGGGCGGCGCAGGTAGTGCTTGACCGAGCCGCGCCACTCCTCCGGGCCGCCCGCCGCCGGGGGCCGGACCAGCCGGTGGCCGTCCCGCCAGGCGCCCGCGCCGAGTTCGGCGATGTAGCTGGTGCGGGTCATCGGCTGCCAGATCCAGGAGGCCACCGCCTCGCCGTCCCGGATCAGCGTGGCCATCACCGCGAAGTCCGGGCGGCCGGCGACGAAGTTGGCGGTCCCGTCGACCGGGTCGACCAGCCAGCAGGCGGGCTCGTTGTGCAGCGCCCGGGCCAGCGCCGGATCGGCCGCCACCGCCTCCTCGCCGACCACCGGCACCGGGAGCAGCTCGCGCAACCGGCGGGTGATGATCTGCTCGGCCTCGCGGTCGGCGACGGTCACCAGGTCGCCGGGGGCCTTCTCCATCACCTCGCCGGCCGCCAGGGCACGGAACCGCGGCTCGACGGCCTGGGCGGACGCCTCGGTGAGGATCTCCGCCACCTTCTCCATGAGCACGCCGGCACGCTCCCTTCGCTCGTTACCACTCTCGCACGGCCCTGGTGATGCGACCTGCGGCGGCCACCCGGCTGGCGGCACGGGCGGGGGCGGGGAGCGGCGGGGCAGGCGTGGTCCGGGTGCTGACTGTCCGGCAGGCGCGGGCGGGGGCCGGGCGGGGGCCGGGCCGGGGGTGACGCTGCGCGGGGCGGGCGGTCGCAGGCGGTGAGGCGCGGCCCGGGTCAGTGCTCGATGCCGGCCGCCGGGCCGCGGGCCGCGAGGCGGGCGACCTGGCGGCGGCCCAGGGCGGTGGTGCGCCGCATGTGCCGGATCAGCAGGGCCAGCTCGGCCTCGGTGTCCTGGTCGAAGAGCGCGTCCCAGTCCACCGCCAGTTCCCGCCAGAGCGCGCCGAACCGGGCCATCGCGGCGGGGTCGAGCTGGACCAGCACCCGGCGGCGGTCCTGCGCGTCCCGCTCCCGCCGCACGTAGCCGGCCTTGACCAGGCGGTCCACCAGGCGGGTGGCGGACCCGCTGGTGAGGCCGGTCAGCTCGGCGATCTGGCCGGTGGTGACCGACCCGGGCTCCAGCGAGAGCAGGTTGAGGCACTGCACGTCGGTGGGGTGCAGGCCCAGGTGGTCGGCGATGGCCTGGTTGAAGAGCACGTAGGAGGCGACGTAGCGGCGGGACTCGTCGCGCAGGTCGGCCAGCAGGGCGGCACGGCTCGGGGTCATCGTGATGCCTCTCAAATTAGTTGCGCGACGCAGGCAATGCCTCGTACGTTATCTGCATGACGCAGATATCTTACTCTGCGCCGGTCGCCGTGACCGGTGCCACCGGTGCCCAGGGCGGCGCCGCCACCCGCGCCCTGCTCGCCGCCGGCCGGCCCGTGCGGGCGCTCACCCGCACCCCCGGCTCGCCCGCCGCCGACGCGCTGCGCGCGCTCGGCGCGGAAGTCGTCCGGGCCGACTTCGAGGACCCCGGCTCGCTGCGCTCCGCGCTCACCGGCGCCGGTGCGCTCTTCGCGATGTCGACGCCCTTCGGCACCGGCTTCGCCGCCGAGACCCGGCAGGGCATCGCGCTGCTGGACGCCGCCCGGGCGGCGGGCTCCGTCGCCCACGTGGTCCTCAGCTCGGCCGCCAACGCCGACCGGGGCACCGGCATCCCGCACTTCGAGAGCAAGTACCTGATCGAGCGCCACCTCGCCGGCCTCGGCCTGCCCTGGACGGTGCTCGGCCCGGCCGCCTTCATGGAGAACTACGCCAACGAGTGGACCATGCGCTCGCTGCGCGCGGGCGAGCTCGCCATCCCGCTCCCGGTGGACCACCCGCTGCCGGTGGTCGCCGCCGCCGACATCGGCGCCTTCGCCGCGCTCGCGCTGGCCGAGCCGGAGCGGTTCGCGGGCCGCCGGATCGACCTGGCCTCGCAGTGGAGCACGCCCTCCCGGCTGGCCGCCGCCATCGCGGCCGCCACCGGCCGCCCGATCGCCGCCCGCGAGGTGCCGCTGGCCGTGGCCGCGACCTACTCGCCCGACCTGGCGACGATGTTCCGCTACTTCCAGGAGGTGGGCCTGGAGTTGGACGCCGAGGCCCTGCACCGGGAGAGCCCCGGCATCGCCTGGCACACCTTCGAGGGGTGGGCGGCCGCCCACACCTGGCGGTTCGACAGCTGACGGGGTGGCGGCGACGGGCGGCGGCGGCCGGCACGGTTAGCCGGGGGCCGACCCGTCGGCGAGCCGGTTGCTGCGGTCGACCTCCGGCATGTGCGTCTCGGCCCAGATCCGCAGCGTGGAGAGCGGTCCCTCGAGGGACCGGCCGAGCTCGGTGAGCCGGTAGTGGACGGCGGGCGGCACGGTGGGTTCCACGCGGCGCGCGGCCAGACCGTCGCGGACCAGGCTCTGCAGGGTGACGGAGAGCATCTTCTGCGAGATGCCGGGGATGCGGCGCCGCAGTTCCGCGAAGCGGAGCTCACCCGGGTCCTCCTCGGCCAGCACCTTGACCGCCATCGACGTCCACTTGGTGCCGATGCGGTCGAGCAGCCGGCGGGTCGGGCAGAGCGGATCCAGCAGGTCACCGCGCTCACCGGGTCGCCGGTCGGGTCCGCCGGGCGTCGACGTGGTCACCTGGAGCTCACCACCTGAAGGGAAAGTGCCGTCTTGGGCCGACCAGCCTAGTTCCCTAGCGTGACCTGGTCACCATCTCTCACCACCCCTGGAGTCCTGCCGTGCCCGAGCTGCGACGCGTCCTGGCCAACGGCGTCGAACTGAACGTCGCCCTCGCCGGATCGGGCCCCGCCGTCCTGCTGCTGCACGGCTTCCCGCACACCTGGGAGCTGTGGACGGACGTCATGGCCGAGCTGTCCGACCGCTACCGCGTCATCGCGCCGGACCTGCGCGGGTTCGGCGCGAGCGGCCGGGCCGCCTCCGGGTACGACGCGGGCACCCTGGCCGAGGACGCCGCGGCGCTTCTCGGCGCGCTCGGCGTGGACTCCGCCGCGGTGGCCGGCATCGACGCCGGCGCCGCGCCGGCCTTCCTCCTCGCCATGCGCCGCCCCGGTCTCGTCCGACGCCTGGTCCTCATGGAGTCCCTATTGGGCAGGCTGCCCGGTGCGGAGGGCTTCCTCGCCGACGGGCCGCCGTGGTGGTTCGGCTTCCACCGCGCCGCGCCCGGGCTCGCCGAGACCGTGCTGGAGGGCCACGAGGCCGCCTACGTCGACTGGTTCCTCGACACCGGCACGCTCGGCGACGGTGTGCGCCCCGCCCTGCGGGACGCGTTCGTCCGCGCCTACACCGGCCGCCAGGCGCTGAGCCGGGCGTTCGCGTACTACCGGGCGCTGCCCGAGAGCGCGGCGCAGATCGAGCAGGCGGTCGCCACCGCCCGCCTGGCGGTGCCGACGATGGCGCTGGGCGCCCGGCCCGTCGGCGCCGCGCTGGAACGCCAACTGCGCCCGGTCGCCGACGATCTCGTCGGACACGTCATCGAGGACTGCGGCCACATCATTCCGCTGCACCGGCCGCACGCCCTGCTCGCGCTGCTGCGCCCGTTCCTGGCCGGGGCGGACGCGGCAGCGGCGTGACCGGAGCGCCGTCCCCGCCGTGCGGCCCGCCCCGCACGGCCGCGGTGTACGCCGCCGCGTCCGCGCCCAGTTCGGCGCGGGTGGCCGACAGCACCCGGACCTCGCCCCCGCTGCGGGCGGCCAGCGCGGCGCGCAGCCGGGACATCCGCAGCGCGCCCATGTAGGCCGGGAGGTCGGCGGGGTCGACCCAGGCGGCGTCGCGGATCTCGTCCGCCTGGAGGCGCAGCGGCGGGTGGGGGAGGGGGACGGTGCCGAGGTCGAAGTAGAACTGGACGCCGGGCATGTTCGGCAGGTCGCCGGCGTCGCCGGTGGCCCAGGCGATGTGGAGCAGCCGTCCGGCCGTCAGGCGCAGCCCGGTCTCCTCCAGCAGCTCCCGCTCCGCGGCCTGCTCGGGCGACTCGCCGGCGTCGATCACCCCGCCCGGGCAGCCCCAGGGCTCGCGGTTGAAGTTGCGGACGAGCAGCACCCGGCCCTGCGGGTCGGTGACGACGCAGGAGACCGCGGGGAAGGCGCGGGCGATGGCGGAGAGGTAGGCCGGAACTTCCTGGGACACCGTCAGAACTCCTTGCGCGGTCGTCGATCGAGTACGTCTGGAGACGCCGTGAGGGGTGCGCTCGGTTCGCGGCCCCGCCCTCGGTCCTCCCGCCCTCGGTCGTCCCGCCCTCAGCGGCGGCGCCGCAGCACCTCGTCGTACTCGCTGTGCACCCGGTGGTCCAGCGCCAGGCTGAACTGGGCGTCCGCGACGGTGCGGGCCAGCGGTCGGACGCGGTGCAGCTGTTCGGTCAGCCGGGCGGCCTCGCCCGGGGCGAGCGGGCGCTCGTCGGCGAGGGCGCCGAGCAGCTGGTCGCGGATCAGGCCGACGAAGACCTCCGCCACCGCGTCGGCGTACTCCTGCGCCTTGCGGGAGGCGTCCAGCACGGCGGCCAGCGGGATGCCCTCCCGGACCAGGGCGACGGTGGCGTCCATCAGCCGGCGGCTGACGTGGGTGATGCCGTCCTCGTGCACGGTGATGTAGCCCTGGGCGAGCGACTCGGCGGTGTTGGCCTCGGTCAGCTGGTCGCCGAAGGCGGCGGCCAGCTCCGACCAGCCGAGCGAGACCGGCGTCTCGTCCGACCAGGGGGAGGTGATCGCGTCGGCGAGCCCGATCAGCTCGGCCACCTCGCGCCCGCTCTCGCCGGCTCCGATCAGCTCGGCGATGCCGCCGAGGGTGTGGCCGCGCTCCAGCAGTTCGGCGATCATCCGCAGCCGGGCCAGGTGGGCCTCGCCGTACCAGGCGATCCGGCCCTCCTTGCGCGGCGGCGGCAGCAGCTTGCGCTCGCGGTAGAAGCGGAGCGTGCGGGTGGTGATGCCGGCGGCCTCGGCCAGCTCCTCGACCCGGTACTCCCGACCCGGCCGAATGCCGGAGTCCGAGTCCGCCCCGCCGCCGTTCCCGATCATCGCCACGCAGCTCAGCATAGGCTGCGGCGCCGGGAATTCGGCCTTGCGGACCCCCTTACAAGAATCAGTGTCAACAGCTACTCTGCCAACCATGCCAGTAATCACTGGCGCGATCCCACCTCCTCTACGCTCGCCCTGCCCCCCGAGAGAGGACCCGCATGGCCGCCCGAACCCCCACTCCGCGCGCCTCACGCACAGCCGTGGACCCAGCGAACCCGGCGGACGCCCCCCACCTGCGGGCCGTCGTGATCGGATCCGGCTTCGGCGGGATCGGCGCCGGGGTGCGCCTGCGCCAGGCCGGTATCACCGACTTCGTCATCCTGGAGCGGGCCGACTCGGTCGGCGGCACCTGGCGCGACAACAGCTACCCCGGCTGCGCCTGCGACGTCCCGTCGCACCTCTACTCCTTCTCCTTCGCGCTCAACCCCGACTGGCCGCGCAGCTTCTCCGGCCACCAGGAGATCCGCGCCTACCTGGAGCGGGTCACCGACAGCCACGGCCTGCGCCCGCACCTGCGGTTCCGGCACGAGGTCACCGAGGCCCGCTGGGAGCCCGAGCACACCCGCTGGCGGGTCACCACCACCCAGGGCAGCTGGACCTGCGACGCGCTGGTCTCCGCCACCGGCCCGCTCTCCGACCCGCAGCTGCCCGACCTCCCCGGCCTCGCCGACTTCCCCGGCCAGGTGTTCCACTCCTCCCGCTGGGACCACGACCTGGACCTGGCCGGCCGACGGGTCGCCGTGGTCGGCACCGGCGCCTCGGCGATCCAGATCGTCCCGTCCATCCAGCCCAAGGTCGGCAAGCTGACGGTCTTCCAGCGCACCCCCGCCTGGGTCCTGCCCAAGGTGGACCGGACGATCAGCGAGCTGGAGAAGCGCATCCACCGGGCCGTGCCCGCCACCACCGCGCTGCGCCGGGCCGCGCTGTTCGCCGCCCGGGAGCTGCAGGTGGACGCCTTCGTCCGCCGCCCGGGCCTGCTCAAGCTGGTCCAGCGGATGGCCGAGCGGCACCTCGCCCAGCAGGTCAAGGACCCGGCGCTGCGGGCCAAGCTGACCCCGGACTACCGGATCGGCTGCAAGCGCATCCTGCTCAGCCAGAGCTACTACCCGGCGCTGGCGGCCGGCAACACCGAGGTGGTCGCCGCCGGCCTGCGCGAGGTGCGCGGCTCCACCCTGGTGGCCGCCGACGGCACCGAGACCGAGGCCGACGTGATCGTCTTCGGCACCGGCTTCCACGTCACCGACATGCCGATCGCCGGCCGGGTCTTCGGCGACCGCGGCCAGAGCCTGGCCGAGGAGTGGAAGGAGGGCGGCATGGAGGCGCTGCGCGGCACCACCGTGCGCGGCTTCCCCAACCTGTTCTTCGTGATCGGCCCCAACACCGGCCTGGGCAACAGCTCGATGATCCTGATGATCGAGTCCTCGGTCGCCTACCTGGTGGAGGCGCTGACCACCCTGCAGTCGGTCGGCGCCACCGCCCTGCAGCCCACCGAGCGGGCCCAGCGGCACTGGAACCAGCGGCTGCAGCACAAGATGGCCCGCACCGTCTGGACCACCGGCGGCTGCCGCAGCTGGTACCTCACCGAGGACGGCAAGAACACCACCCTGTGGCCCGGCTCCACCAGCTCCTACCGCCGCGCCACCCGGCGGATCGACCTGACGGAGTACGAGCTGATCAAGCGCCAGCCCGCACCGGCGGAGAAGCGGCGGGTGACCGCGTGAACGACTTCGAGCTCCCCGCCCCCGCCGAGCGCCGCCGGGTCCGCTCCGCCGACGGCCACTGGATCAACGTCGAGAGCTACGGCCCCGCCGACGCCCCCACCGTGGTGCTCGCGCACGGCTGGACCTGCTCCACCCGGTTCTGGGCCCCGGTGATCCACCGGCTGGCCGCCGACCACCGCCTCATCGCCTACGACCAGCGCGGCCACGGCCGCAGCGACATCCCGCCCGCCCAGCGCGGCTACACCGCCACCGCGCTGGCCGAGGACCTGGAGGCGGTGCTCACCGCCACCGTCCCGGACGGGCAGCGGGCCGTGCTGGCCGGCCACAGCATGGGCGGCATGACCATCATGGCCGCCGGCGACCGCCCGGCCGTCGCCGACCGCACCGCCGCCGTGCTGCTCTGCAGCACCGGCCCGGCCCACCTGGTCGAGCGGCTGCGGGTGCTGCCGGAGGCCGTGCCGGCCGGACCGCGCCGGTTCCTGCACCGCCGGATCCTGCTCTCCCGGCTGCCGCTCGGCCCGGTCACCGCGCCGAGCAGGGCCGTGCTGCGCTACGCGGTGCTCGGCACCGACAGCCGCCCGGACCAGGTGCGGGCCACCGCCGAGATCGTCTTCGCCTGCCCGACCGGGGTGCGCGCCGGCTGGGCCCGGGTGCTGGACCGGCTGGACGTGCGGGACGGTCTGGAGCGGATCGGCGCGCCCACCGCCATCGTGGTCGGCGAGCAGGACAAGCTGACCCCGCCGCCGCACGCCGAACTGATGCAGGCCGCCCTGGCCCGACCGGACGGGCTGCTCCGGCTGCCCGGGACCGGCCACATGTCACCCGTCGAACGCCCCGTCGAGGTGGCCGCCGAGATCCGCCGCCTGGTGACCCGTCACCTCACCACCGAGAGGACCGAAGTCGCATGACCGCCGTTCCCCCGCTCCACCAGCAGGTCGTGGTGGTCACCGGCGCAGCCCGCGGGCTGGGCGCGCTGATGGCCCGCAAGCTCGCCGACCGGGGCGCCAAGGTGGCGCTGGTCGGCCTGGAGCCCGAGGAGCTGAAGGCCGCCGCCGCGCTCTGCGGCCCGGGCGCCGGCTACTGGGAGGCCGATGTCACCGACCTGGAGTCGATGACCGCGGCGGCCGAGCGGATCAAGGAGCGGTACGGGCGGATCGACACCGTGGTGGCCAACGCCGGCATCGCGATCGGCGGACCGCTGCTGGACAGCGACCCGACCGCCTGGAACCGGGTGGTCGAGGTCAACCTGCTGGGCAGCGCCACCACCGCCCGGGCCTTCCTGCCCGCGCTGACCGAATCCCGCGGCTACTACCTGCAGATCGCCTCGCTGGCCGCGATCACCCCCGCCCCGCTGATGAGCGCCTACTGCGCCAGCAAGGCGGGCGTGGAGGCGTTCGCGCACGCGCTGCGCGCCGAGGTGGCGTACCAGGGCGTCAAGGTCGGCGTCGGCTACCTCAGCTGGACCGACACCGACATGGTGCGCGGCGCGGACCAGGACGACGTGATGCGCGAGATGCGGTCCAAGCTGCCCTGGCCCGCCAACCGCACCTACCCGATCGGCCCGGCCGTGGACCGGCTGGTCGCGGGGCTGGCCCGGCGCTCGGCGCACGTCTACGCGCAGGCCTGGCTGCGCGGCATGCAGCCGGTGCGCTGGGTGCTGCCGGCCCTGGTGGCGGCGGTCGGCTCGCGCGAGGTGGCGAAGATGGCGCCGCGGCTGGCGGCCACCGCGCGGGAGCGGCTGCGCCCGGTGGGCGCGGGCGGCGCGGCCGACGACTCGGCCCGCCGGACCTCTCGGCAGTAGGGCGCTACTGAACAGCGGGGACGCACCGGGCCGGGCGGTAGGATTCCGCCCGGTGCGCCCCGCCGCGCACGGCAGCTCCCGATCGAAAGGCCCGCCCCGCCGATGGCCCCCCGCCTCTCCGTCGTCGTCCCGGTCTACAACGTCGAGCGCTACCTGGAGGAGTGCCTCGACTCGATCGCCGCGCAGACCTTCGAGGACTTCGAGTGCGTGATGGTGGACGACGGCTCCACCGACTCCAGCGCCGCACTGGCCGAGGCCTACGCGGCCAGGGACCGCCGGTTCCGGCTGGTCCGGCAGCAGAACCAGGGCCTGGGGGCGGCCCGCAACACCGGCTGGCGCAACCTCGCCGACGGCACCGGGTTCCTGACCTTCGTGGACAGCGACGACACCGTGCCGCCGCACGCCTACCAGCTGATGACCGAGACGCTGGAGCGGACCGGCTCCGACTTCTGCACCGGCAACGTGCTGCGGTTCCGCTCGATCGGCTACTACCAGTCCGGCGCGCACCTCAAGCCGTTCCGCGAGACCCGGCTGGAGACCCACGTCACCGAGCTGCCCGCGCTGGTCACCGACCGCACCGCCTGGAACAAGGTCTACCGCCGCAGCTTCTTCGACGGCGCCGGCCTGCTCTACCCGGAGGGCATCCTCTACGAGGACGCGCCGGTCAGCGTGCCGCACCACTACCTGGCCGCCAAGGTCGACGTGCTGGGCGACCACATCTACCACTGGCGCGAGCGCGAGGTCGGCGAGGTCTCGATCACCCAGGGGCACACCAACCCCAGGGGCCTGGTGGACCGGGTCCGCTCGATGGAGCTGGTCCGGGAGTGGCTGCTCGCCCAGGAGGACCCGAAGTTCCGGGGCTACCTGGACTCCTACGACCACAACTGCCTGGTCGAGGAGATCCCGATGTTCTTCTGGTGGCTGCCCGAGGGCGACAAGGCCTACCGGCAGCTCTACCAGGAGCACGTCAGCCGGCTGCTGCGGGAGATCGGGGTGGAGCGGATCGCGGGGCTGAGCAGCGGCCCGGCCAAGCTCAAGTACCAGCTCACGCTGTCGGACCGGATGGACGAGCTGGTCGCCCTGCAGCGGGTGCACCGGCTCTACCGGCGGGCCCGCAAGGCGGCCGCCCGGCAGTCCGGCCCGCGCCCGGTGCCGGTTCCGCCGCCGTACCAGCCGTCCTGACGGACCGTCCGGCGGGGGGCGTCCGGCGGCCCTCCTGACGGGGCGTCGGCTCCGGTAGGTTCGGGGGCATGACAACTGCCCTCATCACCGGCGCCACCGCCGGCCTCGGAGCCGCCTTCGCCCGCCGCCTGGCCCGGGACGGCCACGACCTGGTGCTGGTCGCCCGGGACGCCGCCCGGCTGGAGCGCACCGCCGGGGAGCTGCGCGAGCGGTACGGCGCGGCCGTCGAGGTGCTGCCCGCCGACCTGGCCGCCGAGACTGGCATCGGCGCGGTCGAGGAGCGGCTGCGGGACGGCGCCCGGCCGGTCGGCATCCTGGTCAACAACGCCGGCTTCGGCAATCGCGGCGCCTACCTGGAGGTGCCGCTCGAGGCCGAGCTGGACATGCTCAAGGTGCACGTCGAGGCGGTGCTGCGGCTGACCGGCGCCGCCGTGCCCGGGATGCGCGAGCGCGGCTTCGGCGGCGTGGTGAACGTCGCCTCGGTGGCCGCCTTCCTGCCGCGCGGCACCTACGGGGCGAGCAAGGCCTGGGTGGTCAGCTTCACCCAGGGCGTGGCCCGCGACCTGGCCGGCAGCGGGGTGCGGCTGATGGCGCTCTGCCCGGGCTTCGTGCACACCGAGTTCCACCAGCGGGCCGGCATGGGTACCGGCAACATCCCGGGGTGGGCCTGGCTGGACGCGGACCGGGTGGTGGACGAGGCGGTGCGCGACCTGGCCCGCGGACGCAGCCTCTCGGTGCCCAGCCGGCGCTACCGGCTGGTGGTGGCGCTGGCCCGGCTGCTGCCCCCGGGGCGGCTCGGCAAGGTCTCCAGCAAGGCGGGCCGGGAGTACAAGTAGCTCCCGGTGCGCGCCGGTCGGGAACAAACGGGGTGGCTAGCTCATTATTAGCATCGCTAACAATGAGCTATGCTCGCCATGCTGGGGCCGCGCCACGCGCCCCCGCACCCGTTCCCGCCTGGAGGTGTCGTGAGGCCCGACCACATCGACTGGACGCCGCCCGCGCGCGAGCCCGGCGAGCCCAGGCCCCCGTCCCAGATCCCGCGCATCCTGCGCCTGTTCAAGCCCTACCGCGGCCGGCTGGCCGTGGTCGGCCTGCTGGTGGCCGCCTCCGCGGTGGTCTCCGTGGTCACCCCGTTCCTGCTGCGCGCCGTGCTGGACACCGCGATTCCGCAGGGCCGCACCGGCCTGCTCAGCCTGCTGGTGCTCGGCATGATCGGCGCCGCCGTGGTGAACAGCGTCTTCAACGTACTGCAGACGCTGATCTCCACCACCGTCGGCCAGCGGGTGATGCACGACCTGCGCACCGCCGTCTACGCCCACCTGCAGCGGATGTCGCTGGCCTTCTTCACCCGGACCCGCACCGGCGAGGTGCAGTCCAGGATCGCCAACGACATCGGCGGCATGCAGTCCACCGTGACCTCCACCGCCACCTCGCTGGTCTCCAACCTGACCGCCGTGGTCGCCACCGTGGTCGCCATGGCGGCGCTGGACTGGCGGCTCACCGTGGTCTCGCTGCTGCTGCTCCCGCTCTTCGTCTGGATCAGCCGCCGGGTCGGCCGGGAGCGCAAGAAGATCACCGGCGAGCGGCAGCGGCAGCTGGCCGTGATGTCCTCGGCGGTGCAGGAGTCGCTCTCGGTCAGCGGCATCCTGCTCGGCCGCACCATGGGCCGCTCCGGCTCGCTCTCCCGGGAGTTCACCGAGCAGTCCGACCAGCTCGCCGAGCTGGAGGTGCGCTCCAGCATGGCCGGGCGCTGGCGGATGAACGTGATCGGCATCGTGATGTCCGCGATGCCCGCGCTGATCTACTGGGCCGCCGGGCTGACCGCCGACCACGGCGCGCCGCTGGTCTCGATCGGCACCCTGGTCGCCTTCGTCTCGCTGCAGCAGCAGCTCTTCCGCCCGGCCGTCTCGCTGCTCTCCACCGGCGTGGACGTGCAGACCTCGATGGCGCTGTTCCAGCGGATCTTCGAGTACCTGGACCTGCCGGTGGAGATCGACGAGCCCGCCGAGCCGGTCGCCCTGGACCGGGTGCGCGGGGAGGTGCGGTTCGAGCGGGTGGACTTCGGCTACGACCCCGAGCGGCCCGCCGGCACCCTGGCCGGGATCGACCTAACGGTGCCGGCCGGCGGCTCGCTGGCCCTGGTCGGCGAGACCGGCTCCGGCAAGACCTCGCTCAGCTACCTGGTGCCCCGGCTCTACGACGTGACCGGCGGCCGGGTCACCCTGGACGGGGTGGACGTGCGCGAGCTCTCCTTCGCCACGCTGGCCGCCGCCGTCGGCGTGGTCTCCCAGGAGACCTACCTGTTCCACGCCTCGGTGGCCGAGAACCTGCGGTTCGCCAAGCCGGACGCGACCGATGAGGAACTGGTCGCCGCCGCCCGCGCGGCCCAGATCCACGACCACATCGCCGGCCTGCCGGACGGCTACGACACCATGGTCGGCGAGCGCGGCTACCGGTTCTCCGGCGGCGAGAAGCAGCGGCTGGCGATCGCCCGGACCATCCTGCGCAACCCGCCGGTGCTGATCCTGGACGAGGCCACCAGCGCGCTGGACAACCAGACCGAGCGGGCCGTGCAGCAGGCGATCGACGCGCTGGCGGTCGGCCGGACCACGATCACCATCGCGCACCGGCTCTCCACCGTGCGGCAGGCCGACCAGATCGCCGTGCTGGACCACGGCCGGGTGGCCGAACTGGGCACCCACCGGGAGCTGGTGGAGCTCGGCGGCCGCTACGCGGCGCTGCTGCGCCGGGAGGGCACGGCCGCCGGGGCCCCGATGGCCGCTCAGGCCGCCTTGGGCGCCTCGTTGTAGACCTCGGCCAGCTCCTGGCCGGAGAGCGCGTGGATGGCCGCCATCACCTCGTCGGTGACCTGGCGGCGGACCCGGGCGTTGCGGGCCTGGCCGTGCAGGTGCGAGAAGTCCAGCGGCTCGCCGAACCGCACGGTGACCTTGCGCAGCCGGGGGCGGCGGGAGCCGACCGGCAGGATCTCGGCGGTGCCGGAGAGCGCGACCGGGACCACCGGCACGCCGGCGGTCAGCGCCAGCCAGGCGACGCCGGTCTTGCCGCGGTAGAGCCGGTTGTCCAGCGAGCGGGTGCCCTCGGGGTAGATGCCGAAGGCCTTGCCGTCGTTCAGCACCTCCAGCGCCGAGTCCAGCGCCGCCTGGGCCAGGTGGATCTCGCCGCGGCGCACCGGCACCGCCTCGATGGCGTCGAAGAAGCCGCGCAGCACCCGGCCCTTGAAGCCCTTCATCTGCCAGTACTCGACTTTGGCCAGGAAGCTGATCGGCCGCGGCGCGGTCAGCGGGATCACCACGCTGTCGATGAACGAGAAGTGGTTGCTGGCCAGGATCACCCCGCCCTTGCGCGGCACGTTCTCCAGGCCCTCGATGGCAGGCCGGTAGACCGCCCTGGAGAGCGGCTTGAGCACGAGCTTGGTGATGAGCTTGATCATCCTGTCCCTCCCCGGGGCCGGTCCGGTCCGGGCCGCGGCCCGCACCGGCGTTACCGGCCGGTCACTTCGTCGAAGCCACTTTCATATCATCCGCACCCGGCGCCGGGGCACCGGCGGACCGAGGGGTGGACGGCGGCCGGCGGCCGCGGTGCCGCTCAGCGGCCGCGCAGCAGCTTCCCGGCCCGGCGCAGTTCGTCGTACCCGCGCCGGCTGCCGCGGGCCGCGAGCCGGTACTGCACGCCCGCCACCCCGCCCGGGAACCGGTACTCGGCCGGGCGGTGGGCGGCGAAGTGGGCGGTGATCCGGCCGAAGAAGTCGCGGCGCAGCTCCTCGGGCACCAGGCCGGGGGAGTCGTAGACCGTCAGCGCCTGCTTGACGGTCCGTTCGAAGGCCAGGGTGCGCAGGTCGGCCAGCTCCGGCCGGCGGTCCAGGAAGCCGAAGATCGCGTCGTACTGGGCGAAGGCGTCGGCGTGCTTGGCCGAGGCGGTGGCGGTGATCGCGCCGGTGCGGTTGCGCCGGTAGTTGTAGCAGGCGGTGTCCAGGTAGCGCAGCCGCCCGGCGGCCATCAGGGCCGGGTAGGTGACCGAGATGTCCTCGTAGTAGCCGCGGCCGAAGGCGACCTCCAGACCGGCCAGGTAGGCGCGGCGGAAGACCTTGTTCCAGACCGAGAGCACCGTGCGCAGCAGCGCGGGGTGGGCCCGCAGGGTGCTGCCGGTGGCGGACTCCAGCGGGGAGCCGGCCAGCAGGTGGCGCCAGGGGTTGGGCTCGGTGCTGCCGTCCGGGTAGACGTGGTTGAAACCGGTGACCAGCACGTCCAGCGGCACCGAGGCGGCCTGCTCGGTGCGCAGCTCGGCCAGCACGGCGGCCAGCGCGCCCTCGGGCAGCCAGTCGTCGCTGTCCACGAACCAGACGAACTCGCCGGTCAGCTGCGGCAGCGCGGCGGTCCGGGCGCCGCCCAGGCCCTGGTTCTCGGTGAGGTGGAGCACCCGCAGCCGGGGGTCGCGGGCCGCGTACTCGTCCAGGATCGCGCCGCAGCCGTCGGGGGAGAGGTCGTCGACGGCGACCACCTCGATCTCGCCCGGCCGGGCGGCGCCGGCGGCCAGCACGGAGTCCAGGCAGCGGGGGAGGAACTCCTCGACGCCGTGGACGGGGATGACGATGCTGAGGAGGGCTGGCACGGTCTTCCTGTTCTCCGCGGGCTCGGGCGGGGCCCACTCTAGTGCGCCTGCCGGAGCGCTCGCGGCGGCCTCGAACCCGCGGGGCCGCAAGCGCCGGAAACGGCGACCGCCGGTGCCGCGCCCGGGGGGCGGTCGGCACCGGCAGTCGGTTGTGGCAGCTCGGCCGACCCTCAACGGCCTGCCGCCGATCCTCCACCGCCTGAAGCCTGGCCGCCGCAGCGTCGAGGCGGCCGGACAGTTGGTTCCAGGAAGTGGTGGAAGCAATCACATCATCTATGTCATCACGCTATGTGTTCACATATCGAACGCTGTCGAACAAGGAAGCGGGCTCGTGGCCAGCGTTCTCGCGATGCTTTCGCGTTGGATCAGATACTGCTTGGATGTAACGCCTGAGTCAATCCCCTGTTTGCGTTCAGTTTCTGAATGGTGGGCTCCAGGTGTCGCCGCACCTGTGGCGGGGGATGCAACGAGGGGCGCACGGGGCGCGGATAAGGGGGGAGGGGACGACCCGAGGGGACCGCCCCTGGCTGACAGTCCGTCAGCAAGGCCCGAGTCCGCGCATCGATGCGCAGTCGTGACGTAGTCGGGGGGACCTGATGCCTCGTGAGTTGTCATCACACGATACGGTGGCAGAACACCAGGACGGTTGCGTGAGGACCGTCTCGCACGGATAGTCTTCGCCTCACGGCCCTGGCGCCTCGTAGGGGTGGGAATCAGTCATGGAACACATGCAAGTGCGGCCCAGGCCGCGCGTGCCGGCCATTCAGTGCAGCACGGGAGCGACCGGCCGGCGGATCGACCGCCACCTCTCGGTGCTCGGCGCGCCCGCACTCTCCTCGGTGGACACCGCGGAGGCGCTCGGCTTGATAAGGGAGCTGACGCCCCGCGGCGTGAGCACCCCGGCCACGCCGCGCCGCAGCACCACGCGGATCCGGCTGCTCGCACCGCTCCGCCGGCTCAAGCGCAGCCTGTTCGGCAGCCGCGGCTGACCGCCGCCCGCCCGACCCGGTGGTGCGATCCGCCCATCGGGTCATCGGCGTGTCCGAGGACCGGTCGGTGGTTGTCCCCGGACCCCGCGGCGGCGCAGGATGGCAGCATGGCCGACACCTTCCAGAGCAGGCTGCTCGAGATCACCACCGGCGACCGCGAAGTCGCGCTGGACATCACCGACCGCTGCGCCGACTTCCTCGACGAGGTCGCCACCGGGCGGGACGGCCTGCTCAACGTCTTCGTGCCGCACGCCACCGCCGGCGTGGCCGTGCTGGAGACCGGCGCGGGCAGCGACGACGACCTGCTCGCCCTGCTCCGCGACCTGCTCCCGGCCGACGACCGCTGGCGCCACCGCCACGGCAGCCCCGGCCACGGCCGCGACCACGTGGTGCCCGGCCTGGTCGCCCCGCACGCCACCCTCCCGGTGATCTCCGGCCGGATGGCGCTGGGCACCTGGCAGTCCGTCGTCCTGGTCGACACCAACGGCGACAACCCCCGCCGCACCCTGCGCCTCTCCTTCCTGGGCTGACCGCGATGACCGAGTCCAAGCCCTACTGCGAACTCCCCGCCGCCGACCAGGCCGTGCGCGCCCTCACCCCGCTGCCCGCCGACACCCCGCGCGCCGCCTGCGTCCGCTGCGGCGAGCCCACCGAGTACCCCGCCGACACCGCGGTGACGGCGCCGCTCTGCCCGGCCTGCGCCTGGCTGGAGGCGCAGCGGGGGGCCTGCTCGGGCTGACCGGGCTCAGCCCGCCTCGGGGGTGGTGGGCCGCAGCGTGGAGCCGCGCCGGGTCTTGTGGACCAGGAGCTGGGACGGGATCCGCTGGCGCAGGTCCGGGACGTGGCTGACGATCCCGACGGCCCGGTCGCGCTCGCGCAGCCCGTCGAGGACGTCCATGACCTCCTCCAGGGACTGCTCGTCCAGGGTGCCGAAGCCCTCGTCGATGAAGAGGGTGTCCAGCGGCATGCCGCCGGCCTCGTCGGTGACCACGTCGGCCAGGCCGAGGGCCAGGGCCAGCGAGGCGAAGAAGCTCTCGCCGCCGGAGAGGGTGGCGGTGTCGCGCTCGGTGCCCGTCCAGGAGTCGACCACCAGGAGCGAGAGACCGGAGCGGCGGCCGCCCGGGCCGCGCTCGTCGCTGTGCACCAGGGTGTAGCGGCCGCCGGACATCCGGAGCAGCCGGGCGCTGGCGGCGGTGGCGACCTGCTCCAGGCGGGCCGCCAGGACGTAGGACTCCAGACGCATCTTCAGGCGGTTCTCGCCGCTGGTGCCGCCGGTCAGCTGGGCCAGCCGGCTGATCTCGCCGAACTCCGCCAGCCGGGGCGCCGCCTCCCGGGCCAGGGCGGCCAGCTGCCCGCCCAGCGCGCGCAGGGCGGCGACCCGTTCGCGGGCGGCGTGCTCGGCCGCGGCGGCGGTGCGCAGCGCGTCGGTGGCGGCGGCGAGGGCGCTCTGGGCGGCGGTCGGGTCGGCGGGCGGGGCGGCGGCCGCCGCGGCCAGGTCCGGGCGGGCCAGGGTCTCCTGGACGGCTCGGCGTTCGGCCGCGCGCTGCTCCAGGCGGCCGCGCAGGGTGTCCAGGTCGGCCGGCGGCATGGCGGCCGCGGCGGCCTGCTCCGGGGAGGCGAAGCCGGCGGCCGCGACGGTGCGGTCCAACTCCCCGGCCGCCTCGGCCAGGTGGGCCGCGGCCTGCTCGGTGGCCCGGGCCGCCTGGGCGGCGGCCGCCAGGGCCTCCGCCAGCCGGGCCAGCGAGGCCGTGCGGGCGGCCACTGACGGGGCGTCACCGCGGGCCTCGGTGATCCGCGCGGCCAGGCCCGCGCGCTCGGCGGCCAGCGCCTCCAGGGTGGCGGTGCGGGTGGCCACCCGCTCGCGGGCCTCGCGCAACTGCTCGGTGCGCTCCCGCCGGCGGTGCTCGGCCTGCTCGCTCTGCTGGAGCAGCAGGGTGAGCTGCTCGCCGGCCCGCAGGGCGTCGCGGTGCTCCTCGGCCAGCTCGGCCAGCTGCCCGGCGAGCCGCGGCAGCGGGTCCTCGCCGGCCGTGGCGGTGGCGGCCGCCTCCCGCAGGCGCAGCGCGGTGAGCGCCTGCTCGGCGCGGGCGTGCGCCTGCTCGGCGGACTGCTGGGCGGCGGCCGCCGCCTCCTCGTCGGCCGCGCCGACCGGGGTGGCGGGGGCGGTCGCCGGGGCCGGGTGCTCGGGGGAGCCGCAGACCGGGCAGGGCGCCCCCGGGGTGAGCCGGGCGGCCAGCTCGGCGGCCATGCCGTCCAGCCGGCGGGCCCGCAGCTCCAGGGTGTGCTCGCGGGCGTCCAGGGCGGCCTGGTGGAGGCCGCGCAGGGCGAGGTCGTCCCCGGCGATCCGGGTGCGCAGCTCGTCGCGGAGCCGGCCGGCCTGGTGCTGCTGCTCGGCCTCGGCGCGGCGGGCGGCCAGCTGGTCGGCCCGCAGGGCGGCGGTGCGCAGCCGCTCCTCGCGCTCGCGGCGCTCGGCCTCGCCCGCCTGCTGTTCGGCGAGCCAGCGGTCGGCCTCGTCGGCACTCTCCTCGGCCCGGCGGCGCTCGGCGGACTCGCGCTGCTCCTCGGCGGCGAGCTCCGCGGCCCGGCGCTCGTCGGCGGCGGCCGCGTCGAGCCGCCCGAGGGCGGCGCGCACCTCGGCCTCGGCGGCGAGCAGGTCGGTGGCGGGGGAGGCGGCGTGCGCGGTGGCGGCGAGCCGGTCGCGGGCGGCGGCCTCGGCGGCGCGGGCCGCCTGGTGGGCCGCGGCCGCCTGGGCGTGGGTGCGGAAGGCGGAGGCGACGGTGAGCGAGGCCTGGCCCAGCGCCAGGCGGTCGCGCTCGGAGGCCTCGAAGGCCTCGTCGGCCGAGAAGCGGTCGGCCCGGGCGGTGGCGGCGGCGTGCTCGGACTGACGGCGGGCCAGCTCCTGGGCCGCCGTCAGCCGGGCCTGCGCCGCCTCGTGGCGCTGCTCGGCGGCGGCCAGTGCGGCGGCGCGCACCGTGTGGGCCTCCGCCGCGTCGGCGCGCAGCACGGCGGCCCAGCCCAGCGCCTCGCCGTCCTCGGCGTCGGCAGGCCAGGCGGCGCCGGCCGCCTGCCCGGTGCGGCTGACCAGCTCGCGCAGGCGCTGCTGGTCGGCCTGGACGGCGGCCTCCTGCTCCCGGCGGCGCTCGCCCAGCCAGCCCTCCAGCAGCCGGAACCGCTCGGTGTCGAAGAGCTTGCCGAGCAGGTCCGCGCGCTGGCCGGCGTCGGCGCGCAGGAAGCGGGCGAAGTCGCCCTGCGGGAGCAGCACCACCTGGCAGAACTGCTCCCGGCTCATGCCGATCAGCCGCAGCAGCTCCTCGCCGGTCTCCTGGTGGGACTTGCTGGTGCCCTGCCAGCCGGGGGTGCCGTCGCCGCTGTCGGCGACCCACTCGCGCAGCAGCGTCTGGGGTTTCTCCAGGGTGAAGCCGGCGCCGCGCTTCTTGGGCCGGGGCTGCTCGGGGAGCCGGGTGATCTCCAGCCGGCGGCCGCCGAGGGTGAGCTCCAGGCGGACCTCGGTGAGCACGGCCGGGTCGGCGTGGTCGCTGCGCATCCGGTTGGCCCGCCGGGTGCCGGGCAGCTCGCCGTAGAGGGCGTAGCAGACGGCGTCGAGCAGGCTGCTCTTGCCCGCGCCGGTGGCCCCGCGGAGCAGGAAGAGGCCGCCGGCCGAGAGCGCGTCGAAGTCCACCTGCTCGCGCCCGGCGAACGGGCCGAAGGCGGTGACGGTGAGCTGGTGCAGCCTCATCGGGGCAGCTCCGGGGAGAGGAGAGGGGGGACGGCGCGGGGGCTTCCGGGGGCGGGCGCGCGGCCGTGCCCCGGGGCCGGCGGGCCGGCCGCCGGGTGGCGGGGGCTCATCGGGGCAGCTCCGCGCGGTCCTGCTGGTCGGTGCGGACGCGCTCCAGGCCCTCGCGCAGCCAGTCGCGCTCGCGGCCGGCCAGGCCGGTGCCCGGGCGGACGTGGCGGACGAAGCTCTCGGCGACGGTCAGGTCGTCCTGGCCGTGCACCCGGGAGGCGTAGGAGGCGTGGCCGTCCTCCGGCTGCTCGTCGGGCTCGAAGAGCAGCTGCAGGGTGTGCGGGAACCGCCGGCGCAGCCGCTCCATCGGGTCGGCCGGGCGGACGGCGTCGGTGAGGGTGGCCTGCACCCAGGCGTCCTCGTGCTCCGCGTACCGCTCGGAGGCCAGCAGCTCCTCCAGCGTCCCGCGCAGGCAGGCCAGCGGCCGGGGCACCGGGCAGTCGATCCGCTCCGCCGCCACCGAGCCGTCGGCCGCCAGGTCCACCAGCCACATGGTCTTGCGCTGGCGGGCCTCCGAGAAGGAGTACGCCAGCGGGGATCCGCTGTAGCGCAGGTGCGGTGCCAGGGTCTGCGCGCCGTGCAGGTGGCCCAGCGCCACGTAGTCCAGCCCGTCGAAGAGTTCGGCCGGCACGCTCGCCACCCCGCCCACCGCGATGTCCCGCTCGCTGTCGCTGACCGCGCCGCCGGTGACGAAGGCGTGCGCCAGCACCACCGAGCGGGTGCCCGGCGCCCGGCCGGCCAGGTCGGCCCGGACCTGCTCCAGCGCGGCGCCCAGCACCGCCGCGTGCCCGCCGCGGTCCAGCCCGAAGCGCTCGCGGACCAGCAGCGGCTCCAGGTAGGGCAGTCCGTAGACCGCGACCTCGCCGTGCTCGTCGGCCAGCAGCACCGGCGCCGCGACCGAGCCGGGGTCGGTGCGCAGGTGGATGCCGGCCCGCCCGATCAGCCCGGCGCCGACCCCGAGCCGGCGCGCCGAGTCGTGGTTGCCGCTGATGAAGACCGTGGGCACGGCCAGGTCGGCGAGCCGGTGCAGCGCCTCGTCGAAGAGCGCGACCGCCTCCAGGCCGGGCAGCGCCCGGTCGTACACGTCGCCGGCGACCAGCACCGCGTCCACCCGCTCGGTCTCGACCACCTTGACCAGGTGGTCCAGGAAGGTCCGCTGCGCCTCGTGCAGGCTCTCCCGGTGGAAGCTTCGTCCCAGATGCCAGTCGGAGGTGTGCAGCAGTCGCATGCACCCGACCCTAGCGGGCGGCGCGGACAGACCCGGCCCAGGACGATTCCGGGCTTGTGCCCCATGCGGGCGTGAGGACTGTTCATCGACCGCCTGTTCGGGGAAGATCAACAGGTCGGACCCTGCGCGTCGGCCCCGAACGGCCCGCGCGCCGGCCGACCGGACGGAACCGCCGACCGACCTGCCAGAGAACCGCCGGAGCGACCGGACCGAGACCGGAGAGGGGCCCCCGTGCAGCGGATCGAGTACAGCGCCGAGGTCGCCGAACTGCTCGGCCGGATCCGGCGCCGCCCCGCCGCCGGGTGGCCCTGGCGGCCGGCCGAGGAGGTGCCCGCCTGGCTGCCGGTGAAGCAGTCCTGGGGCTGGCTGTTCGCCCCGGACGGCCGGGTGCTGACCCTGGTCAACCCCAAGGACGGCGTGGTCAGCCTGCCGGGGGGCTCACTGGAGGCGGAGGACGGCGGGGACCCGGGCGCGGCGCTGGCCCGGGAGGCGGGCGAGGAGGCGCAGGCCGTGATCGGCCCGGCGCACTACCTGGGCTACCTCTACGACCGGGTCGGCTCGGCCAACAACGGCAACGAGTGCGCCCGGGTCCGGATGGCGGCCGCGCTGCGCCGGGTCGGCCCGAGCCGGCCCGACCCGGCCTCCGGGCGGCACTACCGGCGGCTGCTGGTGGCGCCCGGCCTGGCCGTGGAGCTGCTGGGCTGGGGCGGCCAGGGGCTGCGGCAGGCCCGGGCCGCGGTGCGGGTGGCGGTGGCCGAGCTGGGGGTGCCCGCGGCGGCCAACGAGGTGATCGAGGAGCTGCCGGCGGCCGGCTGCGAGGTCTTCCCCGATCTCTGACCCGACCCCGTCCGGGTCGGTTAGGGTCGGCACGACGGGCGCTCGTGAGAGGGGAAGCCGGATGTCCGGGTCGAGCAGGGGCCTGTTCCACCACGTCGAGCTCTGGGTGGCGGACCTGGGGCTCGCCGAACAGCAGTGGTCCCCGGTGCTGCAGGCGCTGGGCTGCTCGCTCTTCCAGGACTGGGCGTGCGGCCGGAGCTGGCGGCTGGGGGAGAGCTACCTCGTGATGGAGCAGTCGCCGGCGCTGCGCCCCGGCGGACACGACCGGATGCGCGCGGGGCTCAACCACCTCGCCGTGCACGGCTCGCGCGCGGCCGTGAGCGCCGCGCTGGCGGCCGGCTGGACGCTGCGGGTGGACACCGGGGCGACCGTACACCTGGTGGACGGTCAGGGATTTGAGCTCGAACTCGTTTGTGACGATTAGTTGTCGAACCGCCGCTGAAGCGACGCGATTTCGACGTTCGGGCCAACTTCGGGACCTGCCACGAGAATTCGCGTCAACAACTTTGGCATGGGCACTTCCCGTCCGCCTGGGGCACTGGTACCACTGAGTAACCCCCGTCACTCTCCCGTGTCCCATGGAGGCGCAATGCGTCCTGTCCGTGTGCTGTCCGGTGCCCTGATGGCCGCCGCCATCGCCGCTTCGACCCTGGTACTGGCCGCCCCCGCCAACGCGGCCGGCGTAAACTACGTCGCCCTCGGCGACTCGTACTCCGCCGGGGTCGGCGCAGGCAACTACGACAGCAACAGCGGCAGTTGCAAGCGGAGCTACAGCTCCTACCCCGCGCTTTGGCAGCAGCAGCACGCGCCGTCCAGCTTCAACTTCGTGGCCTGTTCCGGCGCGAAGACCGGTGACGTGCTCAACGGCCAGCTGTCGGCGCTGAACTCGGGCACCAGCCTGGTCAGCATCACCATCGGCGGCAACGACGCCGGGTTCAGCAACACCATGCAGACCTGCGTGCTGAGCGGCACCGACTCCTGCCTGAGCGCGGTCTCCACCGCCGAGAGCTACGCCAACAACACCCTGCCCGGCCAGCTGAGCCAGCTGTTCTCGGCGATCCACAGCAAGGCCCCGTCGGCCCACGTCGTGGTGCTCGGCTACCCGCACCTCTACCAGGTGCCGGGCAGCTGCTGGTTCGGCATCAGCGACACCTCCCGCACCGCGATCAACGGCGCGGCGGACCAGCTGGACACGGTGATCAACAAGGCGGCGGCCAACGCCGGCTTCACCTACGCGGACGTGCGCAGCGCCTTCTCCGGCCACGAGATCTGCGGCGATCTGGACCAGTGGCTGAACAGCACCACGCTGCCGATCGACGAGAGCTACCACCCGAACTCCTCGGGCCAGGCCGGCGGCTTCCTGCCGGTCTTCGCGGCTCACGTCTGACGGTCGGTCAGTACAGTGTGACGGCAACGGCCGTGGGGGGGGCCCCCGCCCCCCCCCCGCCCCCCCCCCGCGCCCCCCCCGCCCCCCCCCGCCCCCCGGGGCGGTGTCGGGGGCGTCGGCCGGCGGGGCGGCCGGGGGGGGGGTGTGGGTGCCCCA